>JAATGH010000262.1 GCA_015654745.1 Enterobacterales bacterium | reverse complement strand
GCGCGAAGCCGATATCGCCATCGTGGGGCTCGGGTCGATCCATGCCTCCAGCTCCAGTTACTACGATCTCAATCCCTCGGTACCGCATGCCTCCGCCAGCGTGGAATCCAGCGGCGCGCGCAGCGAACTGCTGGCGCATTTGCTGGACGAGCAGGGTCAGCCGGCCTGTTTTACCGACAATCAGCGGCTGGTCAGCCTGACGCTTGCGGAGCTGCGGCAGATTCCGTTTTCTTTCGCCGTGGCCGCCGGCAGTAATAAGGTCGAACCCGCCAGCAGCGTACTGCGGGGCCGTTATCTGAAAGCTATCGTCACCGACGAGTCCACCGCCGCCGGCATTATTGAATATTCCCAGTCGCTTAATCGCCAACGGGAGACGCCGACATGCTGAACAACGACGCCTCCGGGCGCGGGCGCGCCGCTAGGCTGGCCGAACTACGCCGCCGCCACGAGATTCCGGTGCTGATCGTCGGCGGTGGGATTAACGGTATCAGCACCTTCCGCGAGCTGGCGCTCCAGGGTATTCCCGCGCTACTGGTGGAGCAGCGTGACTGGTGCCAGGGGGCCAGCGGCGCGCTGTCGCGCATGATTCACGGCGGTTTGCGCTATCTTGAGACCGGCGAATTTACCCTGGTTAAGGAATCGGTGACCGAACGCGACCGCTTACTGAAAAACGCGCCGCACTATGTCCAGCCGCTGCGCACCACGGTGCCCATTGATGCGTATTGTTCCGGTTTGATTAACGCGGGCAAGCGATTTTTCGGCCTGTCGGAACGGCCGTCCCGGCGCGGCGCGCTGGTGATCAAGGCTGGGCTGACGCTCTATGATCTCTATACCCGCGACAGCGGCGTGATGCCGCGTCATCATCTGGCGGGAGGGGCGGCAACCCGCCGACGCTGGCCGGCGTTTAACGATTGGGTAAAATGTAGCGCAACCTATTATGATGCCTGGATAAATTATCCGGAGCGATTGGGCTATGAATTAATTGAGGACGCTGAACAGGCTAATTCCCAGGCGCTGGCGCTGAATTACCTCAGTGTGGTAGGCGCGAACGACGGGCGGATCACGCTGCGCGATGCGTCCACCGGTGAACAGTTCAGCTTGGTGGCCCAGGTGGTGGTAAACGCCACCGGCGCCTGGATTGACCAGCTCAACGGTGTGCTGATCCCGCCCGCCGGGGCCGGGAAAATGATCGGTGGCACCAAAGGGTCCCATCTGATCGTTCGCAGCCCCGAGCTGCTGGCGGCCTTGCGGGATGGCATGGTGTATTATGAAAACCAGGAAGGGCGGGTCTGTATTTTGTTTCCCTATTTTGGCAACGTGCTGGTGGGATCGACGGATATCCGTACCGACGATCCAAACGATGTCGTTTGTGGCGACGATGAGGTCCGTTATATCCTCGCTTCCCTGCGTTTTGTCTTCCCGCATATTGCTATCACCGAACGGGATATTTTATATACCTTTGGCGGTATCAGGCCGCTGCCGGTCAGCGATTCGGCGATCAACGGCCGGATCTCGCGCAACCACTCCATACAAACGCTTGCCGCCGCTCCGGGCCGCCCATTTACGACCTTATGTCTGATCGGCGGTAAATGGACCACCTTTCGCGCCTTTGGTGAACAGGCGGCGGATCGGGTACTCACGTTGTTGGGTGAGCGGCGTCTGGTCTCCACCGTTGATATGGCTATCGGCGGCGGCCGGGATTTACCCGCGGGCGGCGCGCGTCAGGTCTGGATTGCCGAGCTGGCGACCCAGTACAATGTGGCGCGCGAGCAGGTGGCGCGCTGGGTGGCACGCTACGGTAGCCGGGTGGGGCGTCTGCTGGCGTTTGTCACGCAATCGCCCGATCGCCCCTTACGCCACCAGGGCGACTATACGGTAAATGAATTGCGTTGGATCATGCTCAATGAGCAGGTGGAACTGCCGGAGGATCTGTTGGTGCGGCGTACCGCCCTGGCCATCGCCGGTCAATTGACCCCGGCGCTGATCAAGGAAATTACCGCACTGCTAGCCGCCGAACGCGGCTGGGATCCCCACCAGGCGCGCACCCACCTGCGTCTTACCTTTGAGCGCCTGGCCGGTTACCACGGGCTAAGCGCGCTGGCCAATATTGCAATTGAGGACCCGTTTGATGTCAGTGAATCATAAAGTCAGAATGAACCGTCTGTTTCGTCAAGGCAAATGTCTCGACGTGGCCATCGATCACGGTATTGCCAACGAGCCGGACTTCTTGGTGGGGCTGGAGGATATGGCGTCGGTGATGACGGCGCTGATCGCCGCCGGACCGGATGCCATTCAGGTAAATTATGGCCAGGCGGATCTTTTGCAGTGTGCGCCGCAGCGCGATAAGCCGGCGCTGGTGATGCGCGCCGACGTGGGCAATGCCTATAACTCCCTGCGGCACCGGGAGATGTGGGCGGTATTGCATAATCCCGAAGAGCCGATTCTGGCGGCATTGCAAATGGATGCCGCGGCGGTGGTAGCCAATCTGTATATGATTCCCGACGAGCCGGGAATATTTCGTCAGTGCGTGGAGAATATTGGCCGACTGCGCCACGCCTGTGAGCGTTATGGCATGCCTTTGATGATTGAACCCTTGGTTATGGCGCCGCCGGGGGTGGGTAACGCGTACATTTCCCTCGGCGATGTGGAGAAAATGGTGCCGTTGGTGCGTCTGGCCCGTGAGCTGGGCGCTGATATCGTCAAAGCCGATCCAACGCAGCGGGTAGAGGATTTTCACCGGGTTGTGCAGGCGGCCCGGTGTCCTACGTTAGTGCGCGGCGGCGGCAAGGATGCGCTGGACGTGGTATTGGCCAAAAGCGCCGCGCTGATGAGCCAGGGAGCGTCCGGACTGGTTTATGGCCGAAACGTCTATCAGCATAGTCATCCGTCCCGCGTGGTTAACGCCCTGATGGCCATTGTCCACCAGGGCGTGGACGGGCCGGGGGCGATGGAAATATACCGGCAAGCCTGAGCCTGTTCCGGCGCTTAAGCCGTGCGCCGATCGTTGCATCCTCCAGAGGGAGAATAACTATGGTCGACTGTTTGATGGGCATTGACGCCGGCAATACGATGATAAAAGCGGTCCTGTTCGATTTACACGGACGGGTATTAGGCGTGGGCGAGTGTGGCGGCACCACCCACCAGCCTCATCCAGGCCATGCCGAGCGTTATCTTGCCGAGATCTACCAAGGCGCCGCCGGCGCCATCCGTGATTGCCTGGCGCGGGCCGGGGTCCGGCCGCAACAGGTGATTGGGGTGGGCGCGGCGGGGCACGGTAATGGTTTATACGCGTTAGACCGGCACCAGCAGCCGCTGATCGGCATTCAATCCATAGATAGCCGCGCCGCCGGCCGGGTGACTGAACTGGAACGGCTTCATCTCAGCGACGCCATTTATCGCCGTTCGCTGCAAAAGCCCTGGGCGGCGGCAACCCCGGTCTTGCTGAGCTGGCTGAAACGGCATCATGCCGGCCTGTATCAACGCATCGGCACGGTGCTGTTCGCCAAGGACGTTATCAGCCATTTTTTGACCGGCGTGGCGTCGAGCGATGTATCGGATGCGGCGGGCTCAGGCTTATTGAACTACGCCACCCGGGGGTATGACGCCGAATTGATGGCGCTTTACGACCTGGACGACGCCATGGCGCTATTGCCTCGGCTGCGCGAGTCTTGTGATATTATCGGCCATATTACTCCCGCCGCCGCCCGGCTGACCGGCCTGCCGGCGGGCATTCCGGTAGTGGCGGGTATTTTTGATGTAGTGGCCAGCGCCGTCGGCTCAGGCGTGGTGCATACCGGCGATGCGTCCATTGTCGCCGGTACCTGGAGCATTAATCAGGTGGTGGTGGATGCGCCGGCTTATCAGCGTCCGGTGTTTATGAATTCCATCATTGAACACGACCGGTATATGGCTATCGAGGCCAGCGCCACCTCGGCCGCCAATCTTGACTGGTTTGTGCGCGAGTTCGGCCATGGCCCCGAGGGCGCCGAACGCTGCAGCGCGGAGGTGGCGGCCGTGATACCCCATCCGCAGCTGCCCATTTACCATCCCTACCTCTATTCCGGTCGTAAAGAGGCGCCGGCGAAAGCGGGGTTTTACGGCATGAGCGGCTGGCATACCCGCGCCGATATGCTGTATGCCCTGTTTGAAGGGGTGACGTTTGCCCACCGGGCGCATATCGATCGCTTACGCGCCGCCGGTATCGCTTTCCCACAGGCAACATTGTCAGGCGGCGGCGCGCGCAGCAGCGTCTGGCCGCAAATGTTCGCCGATGCTCTTGGTATTCCCATCCGGATTTCGCAATGCGGTGAAACCGGCGCACTGGGCGCGGCCATCTGTGCCGGCGTCGGCGTCGGGGCCTGGCAGGATCTATCGGCGGGGGTGGCGCGGGCGGTACATCTCAATGAGCAGCTGTTTTTGCCCAATGACGATTTATTTGCCTTTCACAGCACACGCTACCTGTTGTTTAAACGATTGGAAATGGCGATGGATGTACTATGGCAAACCGATGGCCACCCAACGCGGGCAACGACCAACCCGGTGCCATGAGCACGTTTTCTGGCTCGGACTTAGGATATCCTGGTGGGCAAAGCTCTGCTAATCTTAGCAATAAACTTCATCAGGATTATATCCATGTTTAATAATCTAGAAGTCTGCCAGGCAGTGTTAAATGCGCTGCCCGACGCCACATTCTTAAAAGATCGGCAGCATCGGCTGGTGTTCTTGAACCGCAAAGCCTGTGAGGTTTTTGGCAAGCCGGCGGTGGAAATGCTTGGCAAGACCGCGCTGGAGGACTTGGCCGCGCCGCAGGTATCATCGATTCTGGCGCACGATCTGATGGTGCTGGACACCGGTGAACCAGCGGAATTTGAAGAGCAAATCCTTAACCATAATAATGAAACCCTCACCTTTATTGTGCGCACCGCCCGTATTTATCTGCAATCGTTGCCCTACCTGCTGGTGACGTTAAACGATATTTCCGTCTTGCGCGCCTCCGAAGCCCAGACTCGCTATCTGGCTTATCATGACATTTTAACCGGGTTACATAATCGAACCGCGCTCTACGATCAGCTCAACCACGCGTTGGCGCCGGTGGATGAGGGCAGCAACGGCGGGCTGCTGCTGCTGATGGATCTGGATGGTTTCAAAAATATTAATGATACCTATGGCCATCCGGCCTGTGATTTTGTGCTGTGCGAGTTTGCCCGGCGCCTGCAGCAGGTGGCGCCGGCGGGAAGTCTGGTTTCCAGAATGGGTGGTGATGAATTCGCGCTGATCATCCGCGAAGCGATGAGCGTGGACGCGGCTGAAACCTTGTGCCGCGATATCGTTCAGCTGACGCATGCGCCGTTCAGCCTGCTCGGCGCGTCCCCCTATGTGACGGTGTCCGTGGGCGCCACCTTTACCGGCCAGTTTGATATTACCGCCGGGGAGCTGTTGCGCAAGGCCGATGCGGCGCTGTATGAAGCGAAGCGGCTGGGTAAGAACGTGCACTGCTTCTACTCCGAGTCACTGGATGCCAGCTTGACCAGCAAACGGCGGATGGAAAAGGCCCTGGCTTTGGCGCTCTCTTCCGGCAAACACCTTACCTGCGCCTATCAGCCGTTGATCCGCTCCTCGGATAATAAAATTGTCGGCGTCGAGGCGCTGGCCCGCTGGTGGGATGCCGATATGGGGGAAATTTCGCCGGTGCAATTTGTGCCCTTGGCCGAGGAGTCCGGCCTGATTATCCCGTTGGGCAAAATGATTTTACGCCAGGCGTGCCGGGATATGCGGCAATGGGAGGGCCTGTCGGTATCGGTGAATATGTCGCCGATTCAGCTGCGGGACGGCGGTTTTGCCCAGATGGTGTTGTCGATTCTTGCGGAGGAAAAGTTTCCCCCCGAACGTCTGGAGCTCGAGCTTACCGAAACGGCGATGATGAATTCCGACGCCAACAGCAAGCAGCAGCTGGCGCTGCTGCGTGAGCAAGGGGTGCGGATTTCCCTGGATGATTTCGGTACCGGCTATTCCAGCCTGAGTCTGTTAAAAGACATCGTGGTGGACAGCGTCAAAATCGATCGGTCGTTTGTGCAGTTTGTTACCCAGTTAAAAGATACCGCCGCCATCGTCACGGCGGTGTCCAACCTGGGGGTAAAGCTGAATTTGGAAGTGATTGCCGAGGGAGTGGAAACGCCGGAACAGCAACAGTTTCTGTTGGATGCCGGTTGTACGCAAATGCAGGGTTTTTTGTTTTCCAAACCCTTGGGTAAGGAAGGGTTGGCGCGTTTCTTTGCGTCAATTAACGAAAACAAACCGCTGACTGATTGACGGATACGCCATAAATGTACACTCCTTGTAGGTTTTAGGCGTAATCACGAGACGTTTGTGCATACCCAGGCCGTTTGGCAAAGTGGGGCAATAGTATTGCCTGCGCTTATCGGGAACGCTGAAAACCATCCCACATTTTGCCGTAGGCGATACGGTGGATATCAAGATCATCGAGCGCGGACTGTTTGTCTAAAAGGCGGCGGCCCAGCCCTTGAGTGAAGTGGATTTACTTTGCGGCCTTACCGCTTATGCCGCCGGCCGGGAATGGCCGGCGACAGGCGAATCAGACCAGTTCGCGAACCTCGAAGCTGACTTCGGGATTCACGTCCGCGTCATAGTCGACGCCGGTTAGCCCAAAGCCGAACAGCCGCAGGAACTCATCCTTATAACCCTGATAATCGGTTAACTGATAGATATTATCGTTGTTAATTTTAGACCAGAGATCGCGGCAGGCGTCCTGTACATCGTCGCGCAGTTCCCAATCGTCCAGGCGCAGGCGGTGTTGTTCGTCAGTGGCCGGGACCTGACCGCTATACAAGCGGGTGGCGAACAGACGCTGAATCTGCTCGATGCAACCTTCATGAATGCCCAGCTCTTTCATGATCTTGAACGCCATGGAGATATACAGCGGCATCACGGGAATCGCGGCGGAAGCCTGGGTCACCACCGATTTCAGCACCGCCACGTAAGCGGCGCCGCCCTGGCGCTTGAGTTTGGCGTCGATAGCCTGCGCGGCGCGATCCAGGTCTTCCTTGGCTTTGCCCAGCGTACCATGCCAATAGATGGGCCAGGTCAAGTCGGTGCCGATATAAGAGTAGGCCACCGCCTGCGCGCCGGACGCTAGTACGCCGGCTTGTTCCAACGCGTCCATCCACAGTTCCCAATCCTGGCCGCCCATGACTTTAATCGTATCGGCGATCTCCTGGGCGTTGGCGGGTTCGACCACGACATCGATCAGCACGTCTTTATTGGTATCCAGCGCGGTGGATTTATAAGGCTCGCCGATAGGTTTCAGGGCTGAGCGCACCACTTCACCAGTCTGGGGCAATTTACGCACCGGGGAAGCCAGGGAATACACCACCAGATCGATTTGGCCGAGGTCCTGCTTGATCAGATCGATCGCAGCCTGGCGGCACGCGTCGGAAAAGGCGTCGCCGTTGATACTTTTGGCATACAGCCCGGCTTCCTTGGCCGCTTTGTCGAACGCGGCGGCGTTATACCAACCGGCGGAGCCGGTTTTTTTATCACTGGCCGGTTTTTCGAAAAATACCCCGAGGGTGGCGGCGTCGGCGCCAAAGGCCGCGTTGATGCGCGATGCCAGGCCGTAGCCGGTGGACGCGCCGATAATCAGGACCCGTTTAGGCCCGTGGGCCAGTTTGCCTTTGGATTTAACATAGGCTATTTGTTCGCGCACGTTGGCTTCACAGCCGACGGGGTGGGTGGTGGTGCAGATAAAACCACGAATTTTAGGTTTAATGATCATAGGATAATTATCACGCTCGTTCGAAAACAGTGGCTAAGATACCTTTTTTTTATCCGGTTGAGGACAGCTATGTTAACGATTGGCGTAAAAAAACGGCGAAAATATCTTTTTTTCCGCTTAAATCGCGGCGGTGGATACGGGGGGGAGAGACCGCACGGCGAAAAGATAAGCCGGACGATTGTACAGGTACAACGCATGGGGCGGGAGCGCTAATAACAATGAAACCCAGGCGGAATGGCCTGGGTTTCGACGCTACATTAGAACTGATAGACCACACCCAGAGCAACCACGTCGCCGCTATTGATACCTAAGCGGTTATTATCATCAATCTGATTGATGATGTAGTCAACGTAGGTGGACATGTTTTTGTTGAAGTAATAAGTGGCGCCGACTTCGTAGTAATTGAGCACGTCAACGTCGCCAATGCCTTCAACATCTTTAGCTTTGGACTTGGTGTAACCAATGGATGGACGCAGGCCGAAATCGAACTGGTACTGCGCAACCAGTAAAATGTCCTGGGTTTTGTTGGCAAAACCTGTCGCGCTTACTCCGCTTGGCAGGGTGCCGTCAAAATAGGTAGAGTTGCGAGTTTCACCATAGGTCGCCGCCACATAGATATTGTTGGCGTCATATTTCAGCGAAGTGGCCCACTGTTCGGCACGGTCACCCTTGCCATAGTCGGCCGCGTTTTGGCTTTCGGTACGATCAGATGAAGCATACGCGCCGACAATGCCTACGCCGATAGGCGAAATATAGCTTACAGAACCGCCGTAGCCATCACCGTTAGCCCGTTGGATATCGTCACGTTCGTTCTTGCCCTGGTATTGCAAGGCAAAATTCAGACCGTCCACCAGACCGAAGAAATTGGTATTACGATAGGTGGCGACACCTGAGGTTCTGCCGACCATGAAGTTATCGGAGTAAGCGGTTTCACCCCCGAACTCAGGCAACATATCGGTCCAGCCGAGTGCATCGTAGACCACGCCGTAGTTCCGGCCATAATCGATTGAACCGTAGTTGGCGAATTTCAAACCGGCAAAACCCAAACGGGTTTTAGTACCGTCGGTCGAATCGCTACCTTCGGTTTTATTGGCCTGGACATTATATTCCCACTGGCCGTAACCGGTCAGTTGGTCATTGATTTGGGTCTCGCCTTTAAAGCCGAAGCGGACATAAGATTGATCGCCATCGGAAGCATAGCCGTTATCGTTGGCAAAATAGTGCAGACCATCAACTTTGCCATATAAATCAAGTTTGTTGCCGTCTTTGTTGTATACTTCTGCCGCGCTTGTAACCCCAGACGCTAATAAGGCCGGGATCATCACTGCAAGGATGCTATATTTCATTGAAAAGATACCTTATAAAGTATTTTTATTAAATACGGACTCACGCCCGCGCCACTGCTTGATACTCTTGGATAACGTTTACAACAAAAGCTATTGGCTGGTTCTTAAACGATTCCGATAAGGTTGCCTTGGCCTTTTTCATCCCGAGGCCAAGGCGGAAGCGCATCGAGTAGACACAGGAAGCACCAATGGGAATTTGGATAATAACGCGCTTTATAAGAAAAACGAAGCGGTAAAGATGAGTTTTTGTGATCAACTTAGAACAAATGCAATTAAGTGATACAGGGAAAACCCTATAAATAACATATGAGTAGCATTTTTTGTAAAAAAAAGCATTTCAGGGTAAAAATACTTTTTGATATGTCGTGAAACATTTATTAATAGATATTAAAAGAATGGGTACCGGTTTTTTATGAATTCGGCATTTAAGGTATAGAAAAGCACTTTAGGTTAATTAAAAAATTTTTAGACACACAATTTAATGAATTTATTAATGGCCATTTTCTGTTAAAAATAGCACGATTGGTTCACCATGATAAAGCGAGGCGGGTTATTTTAACCCATGTATTTTGGGTGTTAACATTGGCATCATTTGTTAAAAATAGCATTTTTAGTGCCCCATGGAGAGGGTAAACCACAAAAAAAGAGGGGGAATAATTTGGCTTTTTTTAAATCGATCGTCATTTCCGAGGTGATGCCCTAATTATGAATGATTCCCGAACAATTGACGATTTGCTAAATTGGTTGGAAATTCATCTGGACCAACCGTTGTCACTTGACCAAGTGGCGGCCCGTTCGGGTTACTCCAAATGGCATTTGCAGCGCAAGTTTAAAGAGACTACCGGTTTGATTCTGGGTGCCTATATCCGGGCCCGGCGCCTGTCGAAAGCCGCAATGGCGCTACGCTTGACCAGTAAGCCGCTGGCCGGCATTGCGCAGCAATACTGCTTTGAATCCCAGCAAAGCTTTAACCGCGCGTTTAAAAAGCAGTTTTCGCAGACCCCCGCCCTGTACCGACGCTCGATGAAATGGGATTTTCAAGGCATTCAGCCGCCGCTGAGCGAGAACAGCCGCGCGTTACCCTCGGGAGAATTTGTCATTCTGCCCGATACGTCGTTGGTTGGCATCACCCAGAGCTATAGCTGCTCTCTGGAACAACTGAACCAGTGCCGCACGCAATTACGTGAAAGCTTTTGGCGTCAATTCCTTGACCAGACGCAAATCAATCCGCCGGTACTGTATGGACTGTGCTGTTCTGGCCCGGCCAGCGTATTGAAAGGGGGCAATGAGGTGTGGTACACCACCGCGGTGGAACCGCACTATTTGTCGGCGTCACTACCGGATCGGGAGACGCATCGTTTGCCATCCGGGGATTATGTTCAATTTACCTATACTGGTCCGTCCGTTGGCCTACAGTCGTTTATTCTAGACTTGTATGGTATTTGCCTGCCGCTGCTACGGGTGGTACGGCGGGAGGGGTGTGATATTGAGCGTTTCCTCGAGTGGAACCATCGCCGGGCTGAAGACGGGCAGGAGACCGTTCATTGCGACTATCTGATACCTATAGTGCGTTGAAATCGGTACCCGTATTAATATTGATAGACCTTATTTCCCGTAAGATAATTCGTTTTATTGGCGTTAGATTGAGGTGGGTTGGCATAGGCTCTTACCCTAAGCCAGGCAATAAGTTGTTACGCCGTGCTTGGCTGGTCAAACCCCTGCTGATGCTAAAAAGAGCGAAAATTATGCCATTAAGCGATTCCCTGCAAAGTTCGTTGGGGGTTGGCCTTCATCGGTCTTACCCTGATGGAAAAAACGCGCGCTCATCGCAGGCTGAACACGTGCCACGTCCAGCCGCGCAGCCAGTAAAAAAGTCGTTGAGCCTTAATCTTAAACGTAGCGCTAACCAACCAGCGGCTCCGTCCCGCGGCGGTTTACATTCGGCCCACTCAACAAAAGCAGCGCAAAGTTCGCTGTATACCCTGATAGGTTATAATGCATGGCGGGCTTCGCCTGACAATCAGCGCGTGGCGATTCCTCCTGGCGAAAATCGTCGGTCCGGAATGCGCGGCGATCCTCCGTTACGCCCCGGTAGCCAGGAAGGCGGGGCGCGGCTATATGAAAATATCGTGCCGGAACGTGACCATCCTGTTCTGTCCCATGAATCATGCTACCTGATGTCTTCGCTATCGGGGCAAGAGCACATATATGAACCCCTTCTCGGATTAATTAGCGAAACAACGCCACGCCGCCAGTCGAGGTCCGGCTGTTTTAGCCGGCTGGCGGAACTGCTGTTCGGACCGGACAGAAAAGCGCGGCGACCCCAACAGACGTGGTTATAGCCGGCGGAAGGCGGCTCTCCGAGGCCGTCTTCCGGTGCTTAACTACCCACCTTAACTATCCACCTTAGCTATCCACCTTAACTACACCAGCGCCTGCGCCAGCAGGGTAATCGGATGTTCGCAGCGCAGGCCGGTGGACATTTCTATTTGCCATTTGCAGGTTTCGCAGTCGGTTACCACCAGATCCACACCGCTTTGGGCGATTTGTTTGAATAACGTATCGCCAATCGCCTGCGAGGTGGCGTAGTTTTCCGCTTTAAAACCGTAGGTGCCGGCGATGCCGCAGCATTGCGAATCCAGTACCACCAGTTCCAAACCGGGGATTTGCCGCAGCAGCTCCAGGGTGTAGGCGGTCCAGCCCATTTTTTCCATATGGCAGGGCGTATGGTAAGCCACCCGCATGGGTGTGGCTTTCAGTGGCAGCGTTTTGCCCGCCTCAAGCAGGCGGTAGAGGTAGCGGGTGGCCAGCTCGACCCGTTCGCGCACCGGTGCGGTATCGACTCCAAGCAGATGGGGATACTCGTCGCGTAGCGCATGAATACAGCTTGATGAGGTGCCCACTACGCTTAAGTCCCGGTCTAGTATCGCCTCTTCCAATGAGGCATTGTTCACCCGCGCCTGCTTTGTCGCCTGCTCGGTAAACCCGTTGGCAATCAGCGGCACGCCGCAGCATTTTTCGCGTTTTAATAATTGAACGCCGATATCCAGCGCGTTAAATACCCGAATCAGGTCCTTGCCCAACTGCGGATGGTTGTAGTTGACAAAACAGCCATGAAAAAACGCGACCTGGTGCTGATATTGCCGCTGCGCGGCGGCCTGCGCGCGATACCAGCGGCGAAAGGTGCCGAAGGAGTATTTCGGCAGTTGGCGCCGGTGATCGATATGCAAGGCGGTATCCAGCAATTGGCGCACCGGCGGCAGACCGGTAGCCAGATTGACTACCGGCGCAAAGGGCGTGGACAGGGAGCCCATCAGATCCGTATGGCTGAGGATGGCGTCGCGTAGCGTGGGGCGATGGCGGCTATAGCGCGCCTTGGCCCGCTGAATCAGGTCGCTAATCGGGACATCCGACGGGCAGGCGACCTCGCAGCGTTTGCAGTTAGTGCAGTATTTCAGCGCTTCATCAAACAGCGCCGGATCTTTCAATCTGAGCCGCTCGCCGTCCGGACCGGCCTGCTTGGGCCCCGGAAACAGCGGATTGACTTTTGATACCGGACAATAGGTAGTACACACGGTACATTTTAGGCAGCTGTCAAAGCCACTTTCGGTTAATAGGTTCATACTGATCTCTCCTGAGCCTGGACAATCTGCCGGGCCGCGTACAGCGCGCTTATCAGCGAAACGCCGCCGCCGCAGCCTTGGCGCAGCGGGTCATATCCTCCCAATACCGCGCCGATGGCATACACATTATCCAGCGCCTTGCCCGCCAGCAATGCGCGCTGCCCGGCATCGGTCTTGACGCCAAAATGCAGGTAGGGTTGCGGGGCAAAAAAATCGGCCTGGCACCAGTCGCCGCGATCGGCGTGACTGAGAATATCCAGGCCGAATACCGGCTCAATGATGCGCTCGCGGGTGGCGACCAGGCCGTTGCTGAAAAAGCTGCCGCTGGCCAGCACCAGATGTTGTGCGCGTAGCGGGATATCACCATGGTTGCGGGTATAGACGCCAACGATTCGCTGGCCGTCGAACTGGGCTTTCAGCGCCTTGTCGCCAGGCATAAAAATTCCGCCCAGCCGGTTGAACCGTCGCAGCATGGCCTGATAGAGACGCATGCCCAGTAATGAAGGGGGAAGGGTCGGTAGCAGTCGGACCGGCCGATCGACGGCGGCCCGCAGCCGGTCGAGGGCTTGGCGATCGTCCAGGCTGATGCAGGCCGGCAGGATAATGCAATCGGCGTCGCCGGCCAGGTGGGACAACTCTTCGGCCAATGCGGCGCTATGTTGTGGCTGATCCAGTACCCGAGCGATATTGACCGAGCGAAATTCGCTGGGATTATTACGCAATAGATCCAGCGCCGGCAGGTGCAGGTAGGCCACTTGCGCCTCTATGACCTGTTCCGCCGCCAATGAGCTGGCCACCATCTGTGGCTGGAAATCCAGAAAGCCCTCAATGCCGATGATAGCCGGCTTGCGCCAGGGGAGTTGCCCTCCCGGTCCG
>JAATGH010000421.1 GCA_015654745.1 Enterobacterales bacterium | reverse complement strand
TGACTGTTAACCGGGAGGGTTATGATAAAATGTTTTTTACTTAAGCTTACAAGCGGACAATCCAGATGACGGAACTTTCCGGCAAACATATTGTACTTGGCGTCAGCGGTGGTATCGCAGCCTATAAAAGCCCTGAGCTGGTGCGCCGTTTGCGTGACCAGGGCGCGGAAGTCAGAGTCGTCATGACCCCAGCGGCCAAGGCGTTTATTACCCCTCTGACGTTACAGGCGGTATCGGGCTATCCCGTCGCGGATGACCTGCTGGATCCGGCGGCCGAAGCGGCAATGGGCCATATCGAGCTGGGCAAGTGGGCGGATCTGGTTCTATTGGCGCCGGCCAGCGCCGACCTGCTGGCGCGCATCGCCGCCGGGATGGCAAATGACCTGTTGAGCACCGTTTGCCTGGCCACCGCCGCCAGGATCGCCGCCGCGCCGGCCATGAATCAGCAAATGTACCGGGCGCCGGCCACCCAGGCCAACCTGCGCATGCTGGAATCGCGCGGCGTGCTGCTGTGGGGACCCGACATCGGCAGTCAGGCCTGCGGCGATATCGGCCCCGGGCGCATGCTGGACCCGCTTGAACTGGTCGCGCGCGCGCGCGACCACTTTGTTACTGATAATTCCCTGCAACATCTTAACATCATGATCACCGCCGGGCCGACTCGCGAAGCGCTTGACCCCGTGCGTTATATCAGCAATCACAGCTCCGGCAAGATGGGTTTCGCCATTGCGAAAGCGGCGGCGGACAAAGGCGCCCACGTTACGCTTATCGCCGGACCGGTTGATTTACCCACGCCGGCCAACGTCTGGCGCATCAATGTAACCAGCGCCCAGGAGATGTGGGAAGCCGTGATGAAGGATATCTCGCATCAGCAGATTTTTATCGGCTGTGCCGCCGTGGCGGATTACCGCGCCGCCGAACCGGCCCCGGAAAAGTTGAAAACCCAGGGCCGGGAAATCACGTTCAAGATGGTCAAGAATCCCGATATCGTAGCCGACGTCGGGGCGATGGCCACCAGCCGTCCCTTTGTGGTCGGATTTGCGGCCGAAACCCGGAATATGGAAGAATATGCCCGGCAAAAGCGCATTGCTAAAAATATGGATTTGATTTGCGCCAACGACGTATCCCTGGCCGACCGTGGTTTTAACAGTGATACCAACGCGCTGCACCTATTTTGGCAGGACGGGGATACGCTGCTGCCACTGAGCGGTAAAGCGCTGCTTGGTCAACAATTAATCGACGAGATTGTCAGCCGTTATGATGAAAAAAATCGACCTTAAAATACTGGATAAACGCATCGGCGATCGTTTCCCGCTGCCGACCTATGCCACCACCGGCTCCGCCGGGCTGGATTTGCGCGCCTGCATTGATAACGCGCTGGTACTGGCGCCGGGTGAAACGACCCTGGTCCCCACCGGCCTGGCGGTACATATCGCCGATCCGGGTCTTGCGGCGATGGTCTTGCCACGCTCCGGCCTCGGCCACAAGCACGGTATCGTGCTCGGCAATCTGGTGGGGCTGATAGATTCCGATTATCAGGGCCCACTGATGGTTTCCGTGTGGAACCGTGGGCAGCATGTATTTACGATTGAACCAGGCGAACGCCTTGCGCAAATGGTATTTGTGCCGGTGGTCCAGGTCGAGTTCAACGTCGTCGACAACTTCGACTTGAGTGAACGTGGCGAGGGCGGTTTCGGCCACTCCGGGCGGCAATAGGCGTTAAGGTTTTTCCTTCCCCCGGCATCGAAAATTCATTCTATAAACGCTGTAACGGCCTTGGTCGTTACAGCCGATGCCTGATGTTTATTCTATATCGATGGCTTTTACCCAGGGATCTATCCGGTATGACAGAAAAAAAGAGTGTGAAACGTAACCGCCGCGAGGAGATTCTGCAGGCACTGGCGCAGATGCTTGAATCCGGCGACGGTAGCCAACGTATCACCACTGCTAAACTGGCGGCTACCGTCGGGGTTTCCGAAGCGGCGCTGTACCGGCACTTCCCCAGTAAAACCAAGATGTTCGACAGTCTGATCGAATTTATCGAAGACAGTCTGATCTCCCGCATCAATCTGATATTACAAGATGAAAAAGAAACCATTAACCGCCTGCGCCTGATTTTACAGCTGATTTTGGGCTTTGCCGAGCGCAACCCCGGGCTGACGCGCATCATGACCGGCCATGCGCTGATGTTTGAGCAGGATCGGCTACAGAGCCGGATCAACCAGCTCTATGAGCGCATCGAAGTACAGCTGCGCCAGGTGCTGCGCGAGCGGAAATTGCGTGAAGGGGAAGGCTTTGAGCTGGACGAGGCGCTGCTGGCAAGTCAACTGCTGGCGTTTTGCGAGGGCATGCTGTCGCGGTTTGTCCGCACCGAATTCCGCTACTTGCCCACGCATGAGTTCGAGGTACGCTGGCCGCTGCTGCTGGCCCAGCTGCGTTAAAGCCGGCAGGCTGAGGTCCCCGGAGTGGCGATTTCAGGTCGCCTGCCGCTGTATCAATGACGTTTCGCAGAATGCGGTTCACAGCGTCCGGCATCGCCGGACGCTCAGTTTCAGACGCCGTACCGGCGCTGATAGGCGCGCACCGCCGCCAGATGATCCGCCATCTCGCTTTTTTCTTCCAGGTAGTCAATCAAGTCCGCCAGGGTCACAATGGCGATCACCCGGCAGTGGTAATCGCGTTCCACTTCCTGTATGGCGGAAATATCGCCCCGGCCTTTTTCCTGCCGGTCGAGTGAAATCAACACGCCCGCCAATGTCGCCTGATGGGCGGCGATAATTTCCATGGATTCGCGGATAGCGGTGCCGGCGGTAATCACATCATCCACCAGCATTACCTTGCCCTGCAGAGGACTGCCTACCAGGCTGCCGCCCTCGCCGTGATCCTTGGCTTCCTTGCGGTTAAAACAATAGGGAACGTCGCGTTCGTGATGCTCGGCCAGCGCCACCACCGTAGTGGTGGCAATGGGGATGCCTTTATAGGCCGGACCGAACACCAGATCGAAATCAATGCCGGAGTCCATCAGGGCGGAGGCGTAAAAACGCCCGAGCAGCGCCAAATCACGACCGGTGTTAAATAACCCGGCGTTGAAAAAGTACGGGCTTATCCGGCCTGATTTAAGCGTAAACTCGCCAAATTTCAACACCTGTTTGTTTAAGGCGAACTCGATAAACTGACGCTGATACTCTTTCACCACCTGTCCTCTCCACGATTGGACGCCCATGGCGCCGACATAAATTTATTCAGCCAATGCGGCTTTCTGGGCCAGAACCAGGCTATCGATGCCTCCGCGCGCCAGCTCCAATAGGGTGATAAGCTCCTCCTGGCTAAACGGTTCGCCTTCGGCGGTGCCCTGCACTTCTATCATGCGGCCATCTTCCATCATCACCACGTTCATATCGGTTTCCGCCGCCGAGTCTTCCACATACTCCAGATCGCAGCGCGCCTCGCCAGCCACGATGCCCACCGAAATGGCGGCGACGAAGCCTTTGAACGGATCTGACTTAAGCTGCCCTTTCTGGCGCATCACCGCCAGAGCGTCGGCCAGCGCCACGCAGGCACCGGTAATCGACGCGGTGCGGGTACCGCCGTCGGCCTGCAGCACATCGCAATCCAGGGTAATGGTGTATTCACCCAGCTTCTTTAAATCCACCGCCGCGCGCAGCGAGCGGGCAATCAAACGCTGAATTTCCAGGGTACGGCCGCCCTGCTTGCCGCGGGACGCCTCGCGGGCGTTACGAGTATGGGTCGCGCGCGGCAGCATGCCGTATTCAGCGGTGATCCAGCCCTGCCCCTGTCCTTTGAGAAAACGCGGTACGCCCTCTTCCACCGTGGCGGTGCACAGCACCTGGGTGTCGCCAAATTCGATCAGCACCGAACCTTCAGCATGCTTGGTAAAATGGCGGGTAATGGTGACGGGACGCACTTGCTGTATCGCTCTGCCTGCTGGACGCATTGGGTCTCTCCGGGCTGGTAT
>JAATGH010000115.1 GCA_015654745.1 Enterobacterales bacterium | reverse complement strand
GCTATTTGCTACCTGCCAATGAATAAATCAACTGAATCAAGCCTCGATTATATCGAGGCTTTGCCCCTTTCCATCGAGCAAAAAAGCGCGCTGCGCGCCAGGGTCCCGTCGGATGACGGCCAGTCCCCCGCGTCGCTGCATGCCGAGATGGGGGGCATCGCCCCCGATGTTAATCTTAATTCCGCCCCGGATGACGCGGCGCTGTATTCGGTAAAATCACGGTTAAACATGGCCTGGCCGGAAACCGCTACCCAGAAGGATCTGGTGGTGGAGGATAGCCAGGGTCGCACCGCAATCAAAGCCATGCCTACCGTCACACGCACGCCCATGTTTCCCGAGCCTTGGCTAACCAATCCGTTTGTGCGCTATTGGGATGCCATGCGCGGCCACACCCGCGCCCCGCGGCATAAACAGGAAGCCGCCCGCGAAGAGGGCAATTGGCGTAGGGTGGGCACCATTCGCCGCTATATTCTCCTGGCGTTAACGCTGTTCCAGACCGCCATTGCCACTTGGTATATGAAGACCATTCTACCTTATCAAGGGTGGGCGCTGATCGATCCGATGGATATGCTGCATCAGAATTTGTGGCAATCGTTATTGCAGTTACTGCCGTATATTTTGCAAAGCGGCATCTTGATTCTTTTCGCTATTCTTTTTTGTTGGGTCTCCGCCGGTTTCTGGACGGCCCTGATGGGATTTCTCCAACTACTGATCGGCCACGATAAATACAGTATCTCGGCCAGTACCACCGGTGATGAACCCCTGAATATTGAACACCGCACTGCGCTTATCATGCCCATCTGTAATGAAGATGTGGAGCGGGTGTTCGCCGGGCTGCGCGCCACCTATGAATCGGTGAAGGCGACCGGCCAAATCGAACATTTCGACTTTTATATTTTGAGCGATAGCTACAACGCCGACCTTTGCGTTGCCGAGCAGAAAGCCTGGATGGAGGTTTGTCAGGAAACCGGCGGCTTTGGCCGAATTTTTTATCGCCGCCGCCGCCGTCGGGTGAAGCGTAAAAGCGGTAATATCGATGATTTTTGCCGTCGTTGGGGCAAGCAATACAGCTATATGGTCATTTTGGATGCCGATAGCGTAATGAGTGGGGGCTGTCTGACCAATTTGGTGCGACTAATGGAAGCGAATCCCAACGCCGGGATCATCCAAAGTGCGCCGAAGGCCTCAGGGATGGATACGTTGTATGCGCGCTGCCAACAGTTTGCTACGCGGGTCTACGGGCCGCTGTTTACCGCAGGATTGCATTATTGGCAGTTGGGCGAGTCCCATTACTGGGGCCATAATGCCATCATCCGGGTCGAGCCCTTTATCAAGCATTGCGCATTGGCGCCTTTGCCCGGCGAAGGCTCTTTTGCCGGTTCAATTCTGTCCCATGACTTTGTCGAAGCCGCGTTGATGCGGCGTGCGGGCTGGGGCGTATGGATCGCTTATGATTTACCGGGCAGCTACGAAGAACTGCCGCCCAATTTGCTTGATGAGCTAAAGCGCGACCGACGCTGGTGCCAGGGCAACCTGATGAATTTCCGTCTGTTTCTGGTTAAAGGCATGCATCCGGTTCATCGCGCGGTCTTCCTTACCGGGGTCATGTCCTATTTATCCGCGCCGCTATGGTTTATGTTTTTGGCGCTGTCCACCGCGTTGCAGGTAGTGCATACCTTGATGGAACCGCAATACTTTCTGCAGCCTCGACAGCTGTTTCCCGTCTGGCCGCAATGGCGTCCCGAGTTGGCGGTGGCATTGTTCTCGACCACCATGGTGCTGCTGTTTTTGCCTAAGCTGTTAAGCGTCATCTTGATTATCGCCAAAGGGGCCAAAGAGTATGGCGGCGCGGTAATCCTGTTCTGCTCCATGCTGCTGGAAATGTTATTTTCCGTATTGCTGGCGCCGGTGCGTATGTTATTCCATACGGTGTTTGTCGTGAGCGCATTCCTGGGATGGTCGGTGCAGTGGAATTCACCGCAGCGTGACGATGATGCGACACCCTGGAGTGAGTCTTTTATACGCCATGGACCGCAAATGCTGCTGGGACTGGTTTGGGCGGGCGGTATGGCCTGGCTGGATTTACGTTTCCTCTGGTGGTTGTCGCCAATTGTATTTTCGTTGATTCTGTCGCCTTTGGTTTCAGTATTCTCGAGCCGCGCCAATTTGGGATTGGCATGCCAACGCGTCAGCTTGTTCTTGATACCGGAAGAGTATTCGCCGCCGAAAGAGCTGGTGGATACGGAAGCCTACCTGCGGCACAATCAGGCCAGGGCGCTGGTGGATGGTTTTCGCAAGGCGATAATGGATCCGGCTTATAATGCGCTGGCGGTAGGCATGGCCACGGCCCGGCATGGTACCAGCCAGGCTATTGAAACCGTTCGCCAAGACCACCTGCAACAGGCTCTGGACAGTGGCCCTGCCACAATGAATGGACCGCAGCGTCTGGCGATAATCAGCGATCCGGTGATGTTGTCACGGCTGCATCTGCGGGTATGGTCGCAGCCGACCGCGTGGGCAATTTGGAATAAAAAATAACCCACAGGATTTGATGTTCGCTGCAAAAAACCGCTCCGATTCCGGGGCGGTTTTTTTGGGAGTATTCTCTGGTACGAAAAGGACATAAATGCGAACCACGGGCCCAAAGCATGTCAACTCGAGGTAGCGGTAATTCAATGCGTAGGATCTGCTTGCTTATGGTGGCCCTATTGGCCCTAACCGGGTGCGGTAGCATTATCAGCCGTACGTTCCCAGGTCAGGGCCATGGCAACCAGTATTATCCGGGGGTGCGGTGGGATCTGCGTGATACCCCTTGGAAATATATCACCATCATTGACCTGCCTTTGTCGATGGTGGTTGATACCATTTTATTGCCGGTAGATATGCGACACGGTCCTTATCGATAAATTTTAACGCTCTTCCCATTCATCGGCGGCGGTTTGGCCCTCCTCGGTGTCCAAGGGCGGTTCATATTGATATTCTCCTTCATCCCATTCATGAAGCGTATTTTCTTCCTGCCATTCCGCGCGCAGTTCGGTTTCGTCGTAATCTCCGTCAAAGATGGCTTGTGCTGCCTCTCCCGTACGAAACGGCAGGGCCTCGGCCGCTTCATTTTCATCGGCCATAAACTCCGCTTCCCACATGATTTCACCATCACGCAAGACGTACTTTTGCAAACTGAATTGATTAACCGCCGGATCTTCATCGTCGCTGGTGTTTTCACGTGTTGTTTCCAAATACTCTTCACGCGCTATTTCTATGGCTTCTTCCAGAGTTGCGTACATGCTCATTATGGCTCTCCTGTGATCATGAGATGGCTATGATCTTCGCCGCGCCCGTTTCGGGCCCAACAGTAATTGTTGTCGGTGTCGCGAAACTTTCAAGTCGCGAGGGCGAAACAATTGATGCTCAATGGCGGGAAGGGAACCAGATCGTTCCAAAAGGCGGATTACCCGATCTGCGGCGTCAAATTTTACCGGGTGTTAATCACTGCAAAGGGGGTGAAGGGAACGGGTAAAGGTTTCGCAAAAGCGCTTGGACTCGCGAAGATAAAGGCTACTGTTATTACACCACAGGCAACAGGAGTAAAAATATGCCCATATTCACCCCGAAGGTAGCGTTATTTTCCGCCGCCGCGGCGTTGGCCGCCATGCTGAGCCTCTCCGCCCTGGCCGGGTCGCCGGTTAATTCCGCGTCAGCCCAGCCGCAGCCACCGGAAAACCCTATGCCGATGTTACCGCTAGAACCAGGAAAACCGATGATGATGCCGCCACACCCACCGGGTTTCTGCCATGGTGGGGAACTGTTTTGCGCGTCGGTATTAAGCGACAATCCGTCAGAGGCTATCCAAAAGCTCAGTTCGATCTTGCCGGCCGCGAATGGCGGCCACTACCAGGTGCGAGTATCGGTTGAATGGGTGCCGGATCATCCACAACATCCTGGCGACAAAGGCCATAGTGCCGGCCCGGACAACGCCGCGCGCCCGCAATAACATGACGTCTGACATCTGTCCGGTGGCGTCAATGCGGTTTATTCGCTTGGCAGACGCAGCCGAGAGGGGCCATGCTGCAGGCTCCACCACGAATAGACCACGTTGAACAGCACGACCAGCGCGGTAACACAAAATACCGCGCGATAGCCGAAGCTGGCGGAGACCACGGCGCCGATCAGCGGGCCGCTGACGTTACCCACATCACGGAACGATTGATTGTAGCTGAAAATGCGCCCCGCCACTTGGTTGGTGCAGTTGTAGATCAGCAGCGTTTGTACCGCCGGCAGCAGCGCCCCGTCCGTCGCGCCAAGTAAAAAACGCAGGACGCCCAATTGCCAGGGGGATTGAACAAACGCCATCGGGATCAACAGGATGATGGATAGGCCCAGCATGGCGATGAGAATCCGCTCCGGGCCAATCCGATCGCCTAAGCGGCCCAGTCTAGGCGCGCTAATCAACGCGGCCACGCCTGGTACCGCGGCGATTAGACCGCTAACAAACGCCAGATTCGAGATGTTACCCGCCAGTTCACGTACATAGAGTGTCAAAATGGGCGCAATGGAGCCGGTGGCAATCTGGATAATCATGGTGGTTACAAACAGGCTCAGCACCAGGCGTGGTTTATTCAGGGATGCAAATACCTGTCGCCCGGTAAGCATGTCTTTTTTCAGTACCGGGGTAAATCGTTCATCGACATAGATTAGTGTGGTAATAAAACAAATAAACAGCACTAACGCGGTGATATAAAATACCAGCCGCAGGCCATAATGATCGGCGAGGAATCCGCCAATCAGCGGTCCGATCAGCGCGCCGCTGACCGCGCCGGTAGAGAGGGTACCCAACGCCCAGCCGCTTTTATTGCGCGGTACCTGGGTGGCGATCAGGGCATTGGCATTCGGCACAAAACCGCCCAATAAACCTAGCAATGCCCGCAGAATTAAAAATTGCCAGATATTTTGCGCCATGCCCATCAGGGCCATGACAATGGCCATTCCCAGCGCCGAGCGCAGCAGCATCAGCTTACGTCCCCGGCGATCGGCCAGTCCGCCCCAAAACGGCGAAGCGATGGCGGAAAATAAAAAGGTGATACTAAAGACCGCGCCGGACCAGATGTTTAGTTGCCTGGCATCGGTGACGCCGAGCATTTCCACATAAAGCGGCAAGAAAGGCATAATCAGGCTGAAAGCGACACCGGTAAGAAAGCAACCAAGCCAAGCGATATAGAGATTACGTTTCCAATTGATGGGTTCTGATACCGACGTCATAACATCCTAATTAGAGCTGGTAAGTAAGCTAGCGGCGGTCAGAAGATTGACAAAGCACAAGGCGTTTACGCCGGTGAGATTCAAAAAATTATCCGTGTCACGCAACGGCCCATAAGCGCCAATGGCGCGCCTAACCATGACCAACCAGGTCAGCGGTGTGCTATCGGGTCTGCGGCGACGCTACGATGAATTGCGATGCATTACGTACCCTAAGTATGCCCCGAAAGTCGCTTATCGGCAATTTCGGCGGCATGTTTTGCACCAATCGACCCCCGTTACGTCTTATCAGCCGGACGGATAAAACCGAGGATATAGGCTATGCCTAATACCCCCGCGAAAGACAGAGGGTATTTAAATCAGTATAACGACGGCTGCCCCGGCGGGCGCGTCTTAAAACGGCGATGCAGCCACATATACTGATCGGGCGCCAGCAGGATGGCTTTTTCCAGCACTTTGTTCATGTAAGTGGCGGTGGCGACATCGCTATCGAGCGGCATATCTTTTTGATCGGACAGTATGATGAGTTCATAACCCTGACCCTTGGGTAACCGGCGGGGAACAAAGGGAATGACGGCTGGTTTTGCCAGGCGCACCAGCACGTGGGTCCCGGCGGTGGTGGCCGCTTGCTCTATGGCGAATAGCGGCGCGAAAACGCTGCTTTTCGGGCCATAATCATGATCGGGGGCATACCAGATAATCTCGCCTTGTTTCAAGGCGCGGATCATACCTTTGAGGTCGGATCGATTTAGCATGGATTTATTGGAACGCATCCGTCCCCAGGTTTGCAGCCAATCGAGCAGTTTGTTGTTATTGGGCCGATAAACGCCGATACCGGGATTGTGTATGCCAAAGATCCTCGCCCCCAGTTCCAGTGACAAAAAGTGTAGCCCGATTAACAACACGCCTTTATGCTGTTGGCGAGCCGACTGTATATTTTCCAATCCTGAAATTTTGAACCAGCGCTTGACCCGCCAGTCCGGCCAGAACCAGCCCATCGCGGTTTCAATGAGTCCCATACCCACCGATTCAAAATTTTTGACCAGCAACGCTTCCCTTTCCTGAACGGATCGATCGGGGAAACATAGCTCGAGGTTACGCCGGGCGATCCGGACCCGCCGCCGGAGAAAATGCATGGATAGGCGACCCAAGCTGGTACCGAGACGGTACAACCATGGATAAGGCAACAATACGACAAGATATAACAGGCCTATGCCAATCCACGTCGGCCAATAGCGGGGATGCAGCAGAGAACGGTTAAACGTTGGGATATGTGTCATGGGCGCTCTTTTTTATCAGGTATAACAGGCAAAAAGACGGATTAGATGCCGTTTTTTTACCAATACTCTTTTTATTCTGGCATTTTTTTAGAAAAGGGGAAATAAAGTAGCGCGCTAAAAACGCAAAATGTGCATCAGTGCGCGCTATTTATATATTTATCAGGGGAGTAGCGGATTTATTCTTTCGAAAAAAGATTTTTTGCATAATGAGGTTCACAGCGCCAGTACTGCTGCGGACCATTCACTTTCGCACCCAGTTTCACCGCAGCATGCCAAGGCCAGCGCGGATCGTACAATGCGGCGCGGGCCAAGGCGATCAAATCGGCATCACCGGTTCCCACTATGGCCTCAGCCTGTTCCGGCTCGGTGATCAGCCCGACGGCAATAGTGGCCAGTCCCGTCGCCTCTTTCACGCGCCGTGCCAATGGCACTTGGTACCCTGGGCCAACGGGGATCCGCTGTTGGGCAGATAAGCCGCCGCTGGAAACGTGGATATAGTCGCAACCTTGCGCCTTTAATGCCCGGGCGAGCGCTACCGATTGCTCAATATCCCACCCGCCGTCAACCCAATCGGTGCCCGAAATCCGTACCCCAATGGGAATGTTTTTTGACACGGCCGCACGCACCGCCTGAAAAACCTCCAGCGTCAGGCGCATCCGATTTTCCAAACTACCGCCATAATTATCTTGGCGTTGATTGGACAGCGGCGACAAGAATTGATGTAGGAGGTAACCATGAGCCGCATGCAGCTCAATGAGATCAAAACCAATATGTTCGGCGCGTTTGGCGGCGGCGACAAAGTCCGCCTTCAATGTGCTGATGTCCATTTGGTCCAACGCATGGGGTGGAAAGTCCGTGTCGGCATAGGGCAGGACCGATGGCGCCAGCGTCTGCCAGCCACCGTCCTGCGGCGCAATGTTATTGCCACCCTCCCAGGGAACTCTGGTAGACGCTTTTCGTCCGGCGTGAGCCAACTGTATCCCCAGTGCGATAGGTGAATGTTGTTTAACTTGCTTAACGACGTCAGCCAAGGCGTCTTGCGTCCCGTCATCCCATAAACCCAAGTCCCGGGGGGAAATACGTCCCGCTGGACTGACCGCGGTGGCCTCGATTATCAGCAGGGCCGCGCCGGAGAGGGCGAGATGTCCGAGGTGGATTTGATGCCAGGAGGTAGCTTTGCCCTCATCGGCAGAATATTGACACATGGGAGCGATCGCTATGCGGTTAGGAAGCGATAAGCCGCCAATGGCAAAGCGCGAAAATAGCTGACTCATAAAATGGCCTCTTAGGTTGGGTGGTCGGGATACCCAGGATTAGCGGCGCTAGCCGTGCGGATATTCCGTCAACATATAAACGGGTAATCGGTAACGGTAGCAATTTAAACGACGTTTAACCCGGCGATAAATGCTATTTATTGTTAATTTTGGGAAAATAAGATGAGGAGAATTTTGATAAATGTTAATCAATTGCGTTATGATTTGCCGCACTCTTAACTTCCACCAGGAACGAACACCATGCCAGTGTTGCATAACCGGGTTTCCAACGACGAGCTCAGGGCGCTGATGCTGGCCGAGACCGAGCCACGTATTACCCTGTCGTTTTATAAATACTTTCGGCTGGACGAGCCTCAGGCCTTCCGCGATGCGCTTTATCAATCAATGACCGGACTGGGCGTTTTTGGCCGAGTATATATTGCCAGCGAAGGGATCAACGCACAGATTAGCGTGCCGCAAAGTCGTTTCGATAGCTTCAAATCCACCTTGTACGCCGCCGATCCCGCCCTGGATGGTCTGAGGCTGAACGTGGCGTTGGAAGACGACGGCAGATCCTTCTGGGTGTTGCGCATGAAGGTGCGGGCGCGGATTGTCGCCGACGGTATTGACGATCCTACGTTCGATCCGGCCGATGTCGGTCACTATCTTACCGCGGAGCAGGTCAACGGGATGGCGGAGGATCCTAATACGCTGTTTGTCGATATGCGTAACCACTATGAATATGAGGTGGGGCATTTCGACAATGCCGTGCAAATTCCGTCCGATACTTTCCGTGAGCAATTGCCGATGGCGGTGACGATGCTCGAGCGGGATAAACACAAAAATATCGTCATGTATTGCACCGGCGGCATTCGCTGTGAAAAAGCCAGCGCCTATATGCGCCACCATGGTTTTGACAACGTCTATCATGTGGAGGGTGGCATTATCGAGTATGCGCGACGCGCCAAGGAACAAGGTTTACCGCTGAAATTTACCGGTAAAAATTTTGTTTTTGACGAACGGCTTGGCGAGCGCATCACGCCCGATGTGATAGCGCATTGCCATCAGTGCGGCGTTCCATGCGACTCCCATGTTAATTGTGCCAACCAAGGGTGTCATCTGCTGTTTATTCAGTGCCCGTCCTGCGCGGAACGCTACCAGGGCTGCTGTAGCGCGACCTGCTGCGAGGAATTGGCGCTGCCGCTGGACGAACAGCGCGAACGGCGGGCCGGGCGTGAACAGGGCATGAAAATTTTCAACAAGTCCAGGCAGCGGCTGTCGTCGACCCGGTCATAATGGCTATCCGCGGGTAACAAACCATGAACGCCGCGACGTTTATTGGCGCGCGGACGCCAGGCCAAAACGACTGAGCCTAAAGGGGGCGAGATCAAACCCGCATGGCTGGCCGGCGGCAAAATCCGCGGCAATTTCTCCCAGCACGCTGGCAAATTTAAATCCGTGGCCGCTCAGTCCGGAGACGATCAGCATCTCTGGATTATCGGGCAGCGTGTCAATAATGAAATCCTCGTCTGGGGACAGATCGTAGGTGCAGGCATCCCCGGTCAGGCATACTCCGACTCCCGGCAAAAAATGTCGTAAAAAATCGAAATTTTCGCTGCCGTCGGTAGCGTGGCTACCGAAAGGCGTTCGTTGCTCCGGCTGGTCGATCTGTTGGCCGCCGTCGTGCTTGCCGACTTTTAACTCATTTTTAACGGCAGGAAACCCATAATAGTGGCTCCTATCGGGCGTTTCTATGGTAAAAGCCGGGAAATGATTATCCTCGCTGAACCGGCCATCCGCCTGATGCCATGAAAAAACTTTTCGAACGGGGGTAATCGGCAGGGTGGGGATGAGTTTTTTGGCCCAGGTGCCGGCGGCGATCAGCAGCTTATGGCCCTGATAGCGGCTGCCTTCCTCGGTGGTAATTTCAAACTCTCGGTCTTGGCGTTCAATAGCGGTGACGGCACAATTAAACAGCTGCGCGCAGCCTGCCTGCTCGGCCAAGCGGATGTAGGCGGCAATGGCCAGTTCGGACTTAAGATATCCCGCCCGTGGCTCAAATACCCCCAGATAGTCGTCCGGCAGGGTGAACTCCGGCCAACGGGTGGTAATCTGGGTGGTATTCATTATTTCGCAATTGAGCTCATACGCCTGGGCGCTGGCGATGGCGTTTTTAATGAACCCTGACTGGCGCGGACCGAGATTCAGTACGCCGCTGCGATGAAATAAGCGAGTATCGCTACGTGCCGCTAGCTCTTCCCATAGGGTCTGCGCGCGTAGCGCCATAGGGACGTATTTTTGTCCCTCTCCGTAGGCGTGACGGATAATTCGGGTATCCCCATGATGGCTGCCGGCATGGTGAGGTGGAAATGCAGCGTCAATCATCAGGACGTTCAGGCCGGCTTCGGTGGCGTAAAAACCAGCAGCGGAGCCTACTGAGCCGCTACCGATAATAATTAAGTCATAAACCATAATGATTATTCCTGCTGAGTCCCGTTTACCTCTAAGGATGAACGTGAGTAATGCGTCCGGCCCCGGCCGGAACGTCCGTCATCAGGCGGTAACAATGGATTAGGATAATAAAAAAAACACCCGGTGCAAAGCAGCGGGTGTCTGTGGACTCGCATGTAGATTAATGCCGTTTTCGATCAACATCCTGGTATTCCGTCGATTCAATTTTGGCGATGCCCGCTTCCAAAATGGAAATCAGCTGCTTCGCAACATCGGTGGTTAGCCACAAGGTTCTGTCGACTTTTGCGTCCTCGGTGGCCTGGTTAGTTGAATTGATATAATGCAGGCGGATCATCATCGCGTTGTAAGCGTCTACCGTGCTGATGTCCCATCCGACCAATGGGTGGGTATGGATAATTTCATTTTTGCTGTCCATAAATACCCCTTTTCTGACTCGTTTAATAAAGAGTAACTTTGAGGCTCAGTGCGGCTCCTTTTAAGCAAGCTGTTTAAGTATACCTCGCTTCTTGTCACTTTTTTTGCTAATTAACCGATTTTTTTTAACTTTTCATCTTATGGGTATCAATTCATCCCTGGAGTGGCTTCGCGGTATCGCTATTTTACCCGTCATGCCTCGTCGCGCTGTGGCAACGTGGGCAACGTGGACGGTATGGCGGCGGGAGTCATGCGTGTCGTCAGCTCATTAGCCAGCCGGGAGAAGCAGGATTGGGTACCGGCGTCGCGGGTTTGGTTCTGGGCTTCAAGCAATAGATTATGAATCAGCAGTTGGTTAGCTTTTTCATCAAGGCTGAAAGCAAGATAAGAAAAGGCAACTTCCAATACGCTAAGCCTACGTTGTTGTTCACTGATTAACTCCAGCAATTCGCCGAAGGTCATCGCGTCTTCAGGTTTGTGGGTCATCATGATATATCCCTCGCCACGCAGTCTGCGTTATGTGTATGAGCTGATTACAGCCTAGAACGGAGGGTTTGCCAATAGCGAAACCGCTTATTTTGTGGCGGCGGGCCATAAAAAAGCCGGGGAACCCCCCGGCGAAGCGACAGTACAAACAGCTTGTTATTGGGAATCAAACCAGTCATCAGCGCTTTCCCACGTTTCCTGCAGGATGTCGGTGATAAGCGCTTTATCTTCTTTGGAGCCACCCATCACGCTTATGCCATTAGCGCCAGCGTAACGGACCTGTACTTGGGAGTCGGAAAATTGTTTATCTATTCTAGCGGTAAATTCTTTGGTCAATGCTTCAAGCGCGCCTGCGGGCAGCGGCGACGCTTTGGCAAGAGTGATTTCGATACGCATAGTTTCTTCTCATAGTATCAACGCCTGTTTATATGTACAGTATAGTCATTTGCAACGCAAGTACCAGCCATTTCTTACGTTTTTACGGTCCAATTTAGCGTTTGACCTGCCAGGAAGGGCACCAGCGCATCATCGTCGCCCAACGGGATCGTATCCGGCTGTTGGTGCGTAACCCGGTGCAATTCAATGGACCCCTCATTGATCGGCAGCCCATAAAAGCGGGGGCCGTTGAGCGAGCAGAACGCCTCGAAATGCGCGAGAGCACCAATTTCCTCAAAGACCGAGGCATAGGCGGCCAATGCGCTGGGCGCATTAAACACGCCGGCGCAGCCGCAGGCCGTCTCTTTATTGTGCCGGGTATGGGGGGCGGAGTCGGTGCCCAGGAATAAGCGATTGCACCCGCTGGCGACCGCGTCCCGCAGCGCTGCCTGGTGAATATTGCGTTTTAAGATCGGTAAGCAGTACAGATGCGGACGCACGCCGCCGACTAACATGTGGTTACGGTTGAACATCAGATGCTGGGGGGTAATGGTTGCCGCCAGAAATGGGTCTCCCGCCAACACATACTGCGCGGCTTCCCGGGTGGTGATATGTTCAAACACAATTTTCAATGCGGGGAAATGGCGGCGTATAGGTTCCATGACCCGTTCGATAAATACGGCCTCACGATCAAAGATATCAATCTCTGGCGCCGTGACTTCGCCATGAATCAATAAGGGCATACCGATCTGCTCCATGGCGGCAAACAGGGGGTATATGGCGGTGATTTGCGTTACGCCATGACGAGAATTTGTGGTGGCATTGGCCGGATATAATTTTGCCGCGGTAAAAATACCCTGTGCAAACCCTTCCACCAACTGTGATTTTTCCAGCGTATCGGTGAGATAGCAGGTCATTAGCGGGGTAAAATCATGCCCGGCGGGCACTGCCGCCCGTATGCGCTCGCGATAGGCCGCGGCCTGGGCCATGGTGGTGATGGGCGACGGAAGATTCGGCATCACGATGGCCCGGGCAAATATCTGGCTGGTATAGGGCAATACGGTGCGCAGCATATCATGGTCGCGCAGATGCAGGTGCCAGTCATCGGGGCGGCGCAGGGTAAGAAGATTTGGCGTTGAGGTCATGGGCATGGCTCCGGCTCGGGACGTGTGATTAAGCGGTCAAAGTCAGGGTAACGGCGGGTTATAAGGATAAGCGTATCAAGGGGAAGATGCATCATAAAAAAACCCGCCGAAGCGGGTTTGTCAGTGACGTCGCGATCAGTCGTCTTTTTGCACCGGCTTGGTTGCCGGAGCGGCGGCCTGGTTGGCGGCGGCATGGCCACCGGCGGAACCGCGCCCTTCGAAATGGTAATCCGGGCGATGCCATTCACCGGTAGCTTCCGGCGTGGGGACATAATCCGGAGCCGGGGCCTTGGTCATAGGCGCGCTGGCATGATGTTTGAAGCGTGTCTGTGCTTCATTCACCGCGCTGGCCGTTGGCGTTTCACCCGCGCCGGTATGCTGTTCCGGCTCGTTCGGTTTCACGATAGGTAACGCCGTCGTGGTCAGGACCTCGTGAGAAGCCGGCGCCGTGGCCGCAGTTGCGTCCAGCTCGACCGTTTTTAAGGACTGGAGCGCCGCGAGCACATCGTCGGACAGCAACGAAGCGGACCTAGGCAGAGGTGCGGCCACAGGTTCGGTAACCGCCTTCGCGCTGGCCGTTGGCACTGCGCTATCGTTCACCGCCGCAAGAGAGTCATCGGCTGTGGGCACCACCGGATCAGCGACATTGCTCTGCGTGTCGAGGGACAAGGCGCTGTCGTCGGCGGTTGCCGGCGTCCGGTCGGTTGATGCATCATCGGTTGCCGAGGCTCGATCGGCTGAGGTTTCATAAGCCAGCGTAGCGAACGACACGGGTTCGGCCGCGGGGGCGCTAATGCCGGCATCCTCAGCGTGAGTCGGGGCAGCCGGAGCAGATGATTCGCCAGGGATGACCGCGGCGGATTGGGCTTGAGCCGTCTGTTGACTGGCGATAGCCCTATCGTCAGGGTTTATCACCTCGGGCAGCGTGTCGACGGTGGCGACCTGGGCTGCAGATGGTTGCAGCGGCACGGGCGTGACCTCGGGCCGATCCTGCGGCTCCAATGCCTCGGAGCGCACAACGCCCAAGACGTCGGGAGCTTGCTCCACGGCGAGCTCGTTCACCGGCGTCGCGGCGCGCGGTTCCTGCGCGCCATCGACCGTTTGGGCGATGAACGGAACTTCCGTCGCGACCGGCTGCGGTAATTCACTCACCGGCGCGGGATTGGGTTCAAATCGTTCAATCGGCGTGATCGGATAGCTGATCCACACTTTACCCGAGGCCATTTCAGGTGAGGCTACCGCGCCGGACAGCGGTGCGGGCGACTGGCTAAGATAGCGTTCGTCGCGATAGCGCCGACGACGCTGGCCGCTGACGCGCAGATGACGCGGCGAGCGGCGCGAACGACGCGGCAGGCCGGTTTCATTACCATTGCGGCCATTATCGCTGTGGTTGTCCGCCATCGGGTTTTCCTGAACCTCTGCCGCGACGTTGCCGTCGTTCTGGTATTCAGTCTGCGATGCGGCCACCGGCAGTACGACAATGTCGGTTCGCGTCGGTTCACCCAACGATGTCGACGCGGTGTTCAGCTCGACGTCATCAGTATACCGGACCTTTTGCGTCAGCGTGCGCCGCTGGCGGCGGGGCAGTACCGGCGTCGGTTTATCATCATCCGCCAGGATATCGGCAACCGCGGCTTCCTGCGGCTCGACGATCTCTTCCGGCTCGGCTTTCACTTCTGCCTGCGGACGTTTATCCTCTTGCTGACGGCGACGCGGACGATCGGCGCGCGGCTCGCGACGCGGCGTCTGTTCGTCCTCAACCGCCTGCAGCTGCAGCTGCGGCTGTTCGACGAGAGCGGCATTCAGCGTTTCCACTTCGGCCGGTGTATTTTGACGTTTACCCCTACGCTGATCGTCCCGTGGTTCACGACGTTCACGCGGTTCACGTGGCTCTCTGGCCTCACGGGGTTGACGCCCTTCCTGCGGGGCTCGCTGTTCGCGCTCGCCGCCGCGTTCACCGTTACGATCCCGGCGAACATTCGGACGGCGCTGGCCACGTCGATCCTGGCCTTGACCTTGACCTTGACGACGCGGCGTTTCGACGGCTTCGGCTTCGGCGGCAGGCGCCTTGGCGGGTTCGACGCGAATGACATCCTCTTCCGGCGCGCTAAACCAGCTCTTGAATTTACTGATGGCTCGGCCAAATACCCCTGGAGTCGCCGGGGCGTCCGTTACCGGCCGGCTAACCGGGGCGGCAACGCTTTTGATCGCGACCGCAGGCTCAGCCGCCGGCAGCTCGTCGGGTAACGGAGGGCTATCGGGCATGACAAAGGCGGCCAAAGCCGGCTGTTCGGGCAGTTTACGCTCAGCCGCCGGCTCTTCCGACGGTTGGGCCATTTCAGCTTCGTGCAGTTGCGGCAACAGGTAGCTCAGCGTTGGAACTTCCTCGCCCTTGCGTACGCGCAATACCGCATAGTGCGGCGTTTGCATTTGATCGTGCGGCACGATTATCGCCCGAACGCCGCCTTGGCGACGCTCGATCGCATTCACGGAATCACGCTTTTCGTTAAGCAGGTAGGAGGCTATCTCTACCGGTACGATGGCATGCACTTCGTGAGTATTCTCTTTCAGCGCTTCTTCTTCAATCAGGCGAAGAATGGAGAGCGATAGCGATTCGTTATCACGGATGGTTCCAGTCCCGCCGCAGCGTGGACAAACGTGATGGCTGGATTCACCCAGCGACGGGCTAAGGCGCTGGCGGGAGAGCTCGAGCAAGCCAAAACGCGAAATACGGCCAATCTGAATGCGCGCGCGATCCTGTCGTACGGATTCCCGCAGGCAGTTTTCCACTTCACGCTGATGGCGCACGGGGGTCATATCGATAAAATCGATGACAATCAGCCCGCCGAGGTCGCGCAACCGCAGCTGCCGGGCGATTTCGTCGGCGGCTTCAAGATTGGTGTTAAATGCGGTCTCTTCGATATCGCCGCCGCGGGTGGAGCGGGCCGAGTTGATATCGATGGCGGTCAGCGCTTCGGTGGTATCGATAACGATGGAGCCGCCGGAAGGCAGGCGTACTTCACGTTGAAACGCGGATTCAATCTGCGATTCTATCTGGTAATGGCTGAACAGGGGAATTTCGCCGCTGTAAAGCTTGATTTTGCTACTGAAGTCCGGGCGACCCAAAGAGGCGATATGTTCTTTGGCTTTTTCCAGCACCTTCGGGTTATCAATCAGAATCTCGCCAATATCCGGGCGCAGGTAGTCACGGAAGGCGCGCACGATGACGTTGCTTTCCTGATGGATCAGGAACGGCGCAGGACGCCCTTCGGCGGCCTTTTTGATGGCTTCCCAATGCTTGAGGCGAAACGCCAGATCCCACTGCAGCGCGTCGGCGGATTTACCCACCCCGGCGGTGCGGACAATCAGCCCCATGCCTTCTGGCAATTCAAGAGAGGACAAGGCTTCTTTGAGCTCGGTGCGATCATCGCCTTCGATGCGGCGCGATATCCCGCCGGCGCGCGGATTGTTCGGCATCAAGACCAAATAACTGCCGGCAAGGCTGATAAAGGTGGTCAGCGCGGCCCCTTTGTTGCCCCGTTCTTCCTTGTCGACCTGGACGATGACTTCCTGACCTTCACGCAGCACGTCCTTGATATTGGGACGGCCATGGGAGGCGTATTGCGCCGGGAAATACTCGCGGGAAATTTCCTTTAGGGGAAGAAACCCGTGGCGCTCTGCGCCGTAATCGACAAATGCCGCTTCGAGGCTGGGTTCTATTCGGGTAATTTTACCTTTGTAAATATTAGCCTTTTTCTGCTCATGACCCGGGCTTTCAATATCCAGATCATACAATTTCTGGCCATCTACCAGAGCAACCCGCAACTCTTCCTGCTGAGTTGCGTTTATTAACATTCTTTTCATCTTAACTTACTCTTTTTTATGCATTGGCATCAGAGCTGCGGGCAAAAAAACGCATGACCGGGTAATCACCGACGGC
>JAATGH010000372.1 GCA_015654745.1 Enterobacterales bacterium | reverse complement strand
GCCGGCGGGATCGCTTCGGACTGAATGGCGGTAGGGCGCTCATAGCCTTTATCGCGCAGTGCGGCGATCAAGCTTTCATGTAGGTCGAGTTCGCTAAATTGGGTTACAGTCATGGTCTACCTCTGGTTGGGGCGCAGATTATAGACGGATCGCGGAGAATGTTCATCTGTTTCCGCGTGGGCGGATAATTTACCCTCCGGCGCATGGCCTGAGGAACCGAGCCTCAAGTACTTTACTAAAGTAACCCGATCCGCCGCGAGAGCCAAATGATGAGCGACGTACTGAAATATAATGCCCCGCTGCGCGCGGATGGCTTTACCTTCCGGCGGTTTTTCGCCGCCCATGACCGCTGTGCCATGAAGGTGGGCACCGACGGGGTGTTGCTGGGCGCCTGGACGCCGCTGGCCGGCGCGGTCAACATCCTCGACATCGGTACCGGCTGTGGCCTCATTGCCCTGATGATGGCGCAACGCAGTGATGATAGTGTTTGGGTTGATGGCATCGAATTGGATGAGCGCGCCGCCGGCCAGGCACGGGAAAACGCGAGTTTAAGCCCCTGGCGGCAGCGTATACGGATCGTTCACGGCGATATTCTCGATCCCTGCGCCATTGCAAGCCTTGGCAATCCGACGGTTGACGCCGCCGGTCACGGGCGGCCCGCGGGCGATGCAACGGCCTATTACGATTTGATCGTCAGCAACCCGCCCTTCTTCCCGGGAGGAGTGGCCTGCGGTAGCGCGGAACGCGAGCGTGCGCGCCACACCTCGGGCCTGACCCATGAGCGCCTGCTGGAGGTCGCGCGTACGCTGCTGGCGCCACGGGGGTTGTTCTCGATGGTGTTGCCGGCTGATATAGGCGAGCGGGTCATAAGTTTGGCGCAACGCCACGGCTGGCATCTACGGTATCGTACCGATGTGGTCGATAGGCCGGGTAAAGCGGCGCACCGGATGCTGCTGGCATTATCGCCGGCGCCGGGCGAGGTGGAATTGACCGACATGGCGCTGCGGGACGTCGATGGGAGCTACTCGGCGGCGTACCGCGCCTTGGCGGGTGATTTTTATCTGCATATGGCCGGCGTGGCCACCCCGTGCCGGAACCAAAACACGGACGATCGGAGCAACACCGCCCGGCCATAGGCCGGCGGTGTGCAGTAGCGTAGCCGTTATCGGCCCATCTTATCAATCAGGGATGCAGGATTGTCGGCTGGGGATTATCCGCCATCTCCGGGTAATCAAGGGTGTAGTGCAGGCCCCGGCTCTCTTTACGTAGCATGGCGCTCTTGACGATCAGCTCCGCTACCTGGATCAGGTTGCGAACCTCAAGCAGGCTGTTTGAAATACGGAAATTGGAATAATATTCATCGATTTCGCGTTGTAACAGGTTGATGCGGTGCAGCGCGCGTTCCAATCGTTTAGTGGTCCGTACAATGCCGACATAATCCCACATAAACAGCCGCAGCTCATGCCAATTATGCTGGAGCACCACCTCCTCATCGGAATTATCCACCCGGCTTTCATCCCAGATGGGCACCTGTTTGGCCAATTTAATCGTCGGTAAGCGCTTAATGATATCCTCCGATGCTGACCAGCCGTACACCAGGCACTCCAGCAGGGAGTTGGACGCCAGGCGGTTGGCCCCATGCAGTCCGGTGTAGCTCACCTCGCCGATGGCGTACAACCCGTCGAGATCGGTACGGCCGTGCTGATCCACCATGACGCCGCCGCAGGTATAGTGGGCCGCCGGGACGATGGGGATCGGTTCCTTGGTCAAATCGATATCCAGAGACAACAGCTTTTCATAAATCATCGGAAAATGCTGGCGAATGAAATCCGCCGGTTTATGGCTGATATCCAGATACATGCAGTCGGCGCCCAGCCGTTTCATCTCGTGATCGATGGCGCGGGCGACAATATCGCGCGGCGCGAGCTCGGCGCGCTGATCAAAATCGGGCATGAACCGCGTGCCGTCCGGGCGCTTTAGGTAGGCCCCCTCGCCGCGCAGCGCTTCGGTCAGCAGAAAGTTTCGTGCCTGCGGATGGAACAGGCAGGTGGGATGGAACTGATTGAACTCAAGGTTGGCGACCCGGCATCCCGCGCGCCAGGCCATGGCGATGCCGTCGCCGGAAGAGATATCCGGGTTGGTGGTGTATTGATACACTTTGGATGAGCCGCCGGTGGCCAACACCACTGATTTTGCCCGACAGGTTTCTACCCGTTCCTTCTCGCGGTTCCAGATATAGGCCCCTACCACCCGACGGGTACCGGGTAGCCCGATTTTGCTGGAGCTAATAAGATCCACCGCGTTGCAGCGTTCCATTATGTGGATATTGGGATGGTTGGCCGCCTGGGCGACCAGAGTGGTTTCCACTTCTTTACCGGTGGCGTCGGCGGCATGCAAAATCCGCCGATGGCTATGGCCACCCTCGCGGGTCAGATGATAACGCCCTTCCGCCGGGTCGCCGGCGGATAACGCCGCCGCGCCGCTGGTTTCAGTATCGAACAGTACCCCTTGATCGATAAGCCATTGTACGCAATGGCGCGCGTTACCGGCGATAAACTCCACCGCCTCGCGGTCGCACAATCCCGCGCCGGCGATAAGCGTATACTCTACGTGGGAATCGACACTGTCGGTTTCATCAAAGACCGCCGCGATCCCCCCCTGGGCATAATAGGTTG
>JAATGH010000323.1 GCA_015654745.1 Enterobacterales bacterium | reverse complement strand
GTGCAAAGCGTCATCGTGATGCTGGGCATCAATGATATTTCCTGGCCTGGAACGGCATTCGCGCCGGTAAGCCGACGGCCGACGCTGGAGGCGCTGACGGCGGGCTACCGTCAAGTGATTGCACAGGCACACAGCCGGGGTATACGCGTCATTGGCGCTACGCTGACCCCGTTTGCGGGCGCGTTACCCGATACCCCGCTGGAGAACTATTACCATCCGGATAAAGATGCGTTGCGCGGACAGGTGAACGAGTGGATCCGCCATAGCGGCACGTTTGACGCGGTCATTGACTTTGACGTCTTACTGCGCGATCCCCATTATCCCACACATCTTGCGGCACGCTTCGACTCCGGCGATCATCTGCATCCCGGCGATGCGGGCAACCGCGCCATGGCCGAAGCCGTCGATCTCCATGAGTTGCTACCAAACCTCGATACGCTGGCTGTAACCCCGCCGGTAGCCACACGGGAGCGGTGAATCATGTTTTCGCCCCTGGCGGCACGGTAGTTTTTTTGCTTTTTATTGCACTGGTTACGCGTTGGCTCGGGATAAATACGTCCGCTATTTTCTGGCCATTTATATTAATGCGGTGCTGAGCTGACGGTTATGCCATTGGTGGGGAAAATCGTTATGGGTTTTCCTGTTTTATCGATTCAGCATACAGATAGGCAATATTCATAATCACCTACTTAAATAAAAACGCATTTATTCTTGAGCCAGATCATTATATGGTGTTTATATTCAGCTTGACAACTCTATGCATAATATTACCATTCACGTAATTGTTGATTTATTTTTCAGAAAGCCCGAATGGGCCTATTGGCAGTAAATACATAAAGCCGAATTACTGGAAGAGAGGAAAAAGAATGTCAACATATTATTTCTTACCAACACGAAATGTATTTGGAGAAGGCAGCGTACAAGAAGCCGGTGAGTTAGCCAAGACGTTAAACGTCGAAAAAATAATGATCGTCACTGATAAATTTCTTGCCCATAATGGCATGGCCGATAAGGTCGCTGGTATTTATAAAAAAGCCGGAATTGAGGTGCATATTTTCGGTGGCGCTGAGCCCAATCCTACAGATAAAAATGTTGCGGATGGGATTAAAGCCTATAAAGAAAATGGTTGTAATGCTATTGTTTCCCTTGGCGGTGGTTCTTCGCATGACTGTGCTAAAGGCATTGGTCTCATCGCGGCTAATGGCGGAAATATAAAAAATTTTGAAGGGGTGGACAAATCAGATCATGATATGATTCCATTGATGGCGATCAATACCACTGCCGGTACGGCGTCTGAAATTACCCGTTTCTGTATCATTACCGATACTGAACGGAAAGTGAAAATGGCTATTGTCGATTGGCGGGTAACACCACAAATTTCGATTAACGATCCTGAACTTATGGTAGGCATGCCGCCTTCACTTACTGCGGCGACGGGTATGGATGCATTAACCCATGCCATTGAAGCCTATGTTTCAACCATGGCCAATCCGCTAACTGATGCCGCCGCATTAAAAGCGATCACCATGATTACTCAATATTTACCTAAAGCAGTGGCTAACGGCGAATATATGAAAGCCAGGGACAACATGGCTTACGCCCAATATTTGGCAGGTATTGCCTTTAATAACGCTTCTTTGGGTTATGTACATGCAATGGCTCACCAACTCGGTGGTTTTTATAACTTACCGCACGGGGTGTGTAACGCTATTTTACTGCCTTATGTCGAGTCATTTAATCTCATGAGTAATCTAAACCGCTTTAGAGATATTGTTCAGGCAATGGGTGAAAATATATCGGGCCTTTCTACCGATGATGCCGCGGTTAAAGCCATTCATGCGATCGAACGCTTAAGCAAACAGGTGGGCATTCCTCGTGATTTGAAGAGCCTGGGAGTGAAGCCCGAAGATTTTGCCATAATGGCTGAAAATGCTAAAAAAGACGTATGTCACCTTACCAATCCCCGCAAAGCCACTAAAGATGAAATTATTGAATTATATAGAAAAGCCTATGAGGGTGAACCTGCGATCTGAGCCTGAGGTTACACGCTATCCGGTGTAATCGATTGTCAGCGTTTTTTTAATTCCCAGGGCATATTCGATCTTGATTATTCAACCTTTGAGTATGCCTGTGAGTTCTGCGTTTTTCTCCCGTTCACCATCGGGAATCAGCCGCCCCCAAGCAAAGAGATATTGGCGCCAAGTCTGATGCGTGCAGCCAAGCTCTTGTTTTATGCATCCCGATTAGACGATATCGGCGTAAGTCCATCCGTAGTTCCTTCGGCTCTTGATACCACCGCTGATGAGTTTCCCCGGTTGAACATGGCGGGAATAACGCGGGTCCTGGCATGACGCCCGAAGCGGTAAGGGCGATTTTTTGCGCAGAGGGTTAAGCGTGCAGTCTCTATTGCACGGTTATTTATTGCCCTTAATCTGGCCCTAAAAGTCAATGAGATGGGTGAAATTTGTGATTAAGATCATGTTAATCTCGCAAAAAGCGACGCATCGTCCCTGAAATTGACAAGGATCAACGGGTTATCCCCTTGGGTTAAGCACTATCCCCGCGTTGGATAAATTCCTTCCCTCGCCGCCGGACAGCAGCATGCAGCGATGAAGTTAACCGCCAAACCAAAAAAATAAAAAATCTTACCTATGTCCTTTTTCGTCAATTTATCCTTTTTATTTTTTGGAGGTTCGTCTGTATGCGCAAGATAAGTGGTATGCGCTGGTATATGATCAGTTTGGTAACATTAGGCACCATTCTTTGTTATCTCACCAGAAATACAATTTCCGCCGCGGCGCCCACGTTACAAACCGAATTGCACATTAGCACCCAGCAGTATTCTTACATTATTGCCATTTTCTCCGCCTGCTATACCGTGGCCCAGCCTATCGTCGGTTATGTTCTTGACACGCTGGGGACCCGCGTCGGTTATGCCCTGTTTGCCGTTTTATGGGCGCTGTTTTGTATTCTGGCGTCCACCACGCATGGCTGGATTGGCCTGGCGGCATGCCGTGGCGCCGGGGGATTGGCGGAAAGCGCCATGATTCCCGCCGGCCTGAAAGCGAGCAGCGAATGGTTTCCCGCCAAGGAACGCTCTATCGCCGTAGGTTATTTTAATTTGGGATCATCCGTAGGCGCGATTTTTGCGCCGCCGCTGGTGGCCTGGGCCATTATGTATCACAGCTGGCGGCTGGCTTTTATTCTCGTGGGTATCTTCAGCCTGGTGTGGGCCGTGCTCTGGTATGCGGTCTATCGCCATCCGACCAGGCAAAAACATCTGGGTGACGCGGAACGGGAATACATTCTTGCCGGGCAGCATCACGAGGCCGGCGCGGCGGCGCTGAAAAAAGTCAAGGTGGGAGAGTTATTGCGCTTGCGCAAGTTCTGGGCCATCGCCGTTCCCCGTTTTCTGGCTGAACCCGCGTGGGGAACGTTTAATGCCTGGATCCCCTTGTTTATGGTAAAAGCTTATGGTTTTAATCTCAAACAGATAGCGTTGTTCGCCTGGATGCCGATGCTGTTTGCGGATTTGGGCTGCGTTCTTGGCGGTTATATGCCGGTGTTTTTTCAACGGGTATTCGGCGTAAATCTGATCGTTTCCCGCAAGCTGGTGGTGACGGTGGGGGCGATACTTATGATCGCGCCGGGGATGATTGGGCTGTTCGGCAACCCTTTTGTCGCCATCGCATTGCTGTGTATCGGCGGATTCGCCCATCAGTCGCTTTCCGGCGCCCTGATAACGCTTTCTTCCGATGTGTTCAGATCGGAAGAAGTGGCCACCGCCAATGGTTTTACCGGGATGGCAGCCTGGCTTGCCAGCAGCCTGTTCGCCTTGGTCGTGGGCGCGCTGGCGGATACCATCGGCTTTAGCCCTTTATTTGTCGTATTATCCATTTTTGATTTGGTGGGCGCCGTCATGCTGTGGATACTGCTTAAAAACAACGAAGCAGTGGCCTGATAGAGGCGAAACATCGGGCTTTTAGCTCGGTTAGGGCAAATTGCCACGGCTGGTGTTGACGGCGTTTTTTTTAATCAAGATACCGGCCGGGACTGGTTCGTCTTTCAATCTGTAAACAATTGCCCGATGTTAACATCATGACTTTTTAGATTTCCGGCGAATTCAAGCCCGAAGTTCAGCGATGCGCATATGCAGATCACAGCCGTTTATCTGACGTTACGCAGCGGCTGTGGCGAAATACCGTATCCTCTAATAAGACCGCATGGTGCGGTCTTATTAGGTTAGTGGCTAAATTTTGTATCTCTTAGTCGGCTCAATTCTTCGACCATGATTTGTGCTGCCTGTGGGTTAATAAATGCCCCATAGCAGAATCTTTGCAGGGTGCAGTAGAACAGACTCCCGGTTTCACGCACCAACATTATAGGCCCGGCAGGATGTTCTAAATAAATATACTCTGTATCGTATATTTCAATGTGCTTTCCTTCGCTAGCCAGTCTTTGTGTTTTTGTTTGGTTTGACCAAGCCACAAAATTTTTTAAATTATCTATCTTCTCATTTAAATTTTTCTTATTAGGTCCAGCGCCATAAACAAATCCAAGATAATTCCCCGGACTCCCATAATAAACCGCTGCGTCACCACCAGAAATGGTTTTTTCGTATAATAGATAAAGATTATGATCACCCGTATAGGGAAATTCTCTTAAATCGGTGCCTTTATGAATCTGTTGAATATCACTGCGATGCCTCGTAATCGACGTATATTTCGCGTCAGTTTGATACCACTCTTCCTTGACGGGGGTGTTAAGGATGGTGCATCCCTGCAGGGCGGCAACCAACGTTAACATCAACCCAATTTTCTTGATCATAAACATCCTATCTACCTATCGGTAATGATAATCCTACATCTAGGCCACCTGACAGCGCATACCACATCGATGGCAACGGCGGCATCTTGACGGACAGGTCCAGACTGCCGTTGATACCGTTATTTACGTATGAAACGGTGCCCTCATCGGTGCTAATTACGACTCACGCCTAGCCTGTAACCTGGCTGGCGCGTATGAGCACTAGCCTAATTGTCATTATCGACATCCTGCGTCGCAAATTTATTTTATTTCATTTTTTATAATATTATCAATAGGTTGATTGAATGCTGGCAAGGACTGCACAACTGACGTCGGTAGGTTGTTTGTCCTCTATTTCAAATATCCGGTTGTACCATGAGAATGGTTATGCCGGTTTATTGAGATAAACTGGAGTGCGCTCAATTAAACGAGTCGTTGATAAAAATAGTCGACTATCCCGTTTTAGCTCGCATATTTTTGCAGTACCACCGGCACGTTGAGTTCTACTATATTCTTGCGTCTTTTCAGGGCCCGGGATGGAGGTTGGCATAAGCTGCAGACAAAGCCGTAAGCCGGGTGATGAGCATACGTAATAAAGTGGCCCTGGCAATGATTACATGGCGTCATTTGCAGCATGCCGCTGTTCACGAAACGCACCAGGGTCCAGGCACGAGTCATGGTCAGCAGCGGCAATTCGCCTTCCAATGGCGGGCACTGTTCCAGATACAGATGGTAAGCCTGGATGATTATCACGATGTCGCTGGATTCAGAGCTTTTCTTTAACACTTGAAATATATTATAAAATAAGGATGCGTGGATATTCTGCTCCCATGCCATATACCAGTCGGTGGAGAAAGGCAGCATCCCTTTTGGCGGAGAGCGGCCGCGTAATTCTTTATACAACCGGATCAATTTGGGGCGGCTTAACTGCGTTTCACATTCCAGTAACTGGAGTCGAGCGCCCAGCGAAATAAGCTCCATTGCTATGTGAATATCTTTTACCTCCTGAACAATACTTTTGCTGGTCATGGTCGTTCCCTATGGTTAGGTAAAGGTAATATTTTTGCATTAGCACGTGTTGTTACCGAACTTGATAATAAAATACCCGTATGCAGTTGCTGTAGTTCATCGACTCGAGAATCCTGGGTTAATAATATTATGGTCTGATGATCATCGAAGCGAAACTGGCATAATAGCTGGCTGGCTTCCGACAATTTAGTCATCTGGGATGGCACCAGGCTTTCCAGCGTATCGGCCATGGCGTCATTAATACCCAGACGGAACATTGCCAGGGCCTTGTCCTGATGAATCAGGCTTTGTGCCAGGAGCAAGTATGAAAAATTAAGATCATAGATATTTTTACGAATTTCTTTGGCATCCATCTTGTTGCCTCTAGACTCACTGTTAACCCTGTTTATCACGGCTAACGCGGAATATTATTTTTAACAAAGCAAGCGCTTAAGAATAAATATTCAACCCAGTGCATTGTACGTTCGGTCATAAAACCATCTCCTTTTTCTGATTTGCGGTGGAAAGGCGTCCTCACATCATAGAGTGGTAATTGTCGAGTATAGTGCTGCGGGGAGAGTCAGTTGACCATTGATGCGCGATCAGCTAAGTGGCTGTAATATGATTTCTTTTATGAAAATCGACGTCCAGCTTTTATTTGTTTATCAATAGTGGGTAACATGTTCCCTTTATTTGATTTCATGACCTAAGTATAGTCGTAACAAAAGAGAAACTTTATAGTCAGATGAATCTATTAATCAAAAGTTGCTACGGATGTGAAATTTTTGATAAATAGATTCATAAATCAGTTGCTAATGGATCGCATTCGTGGGTTTTTATTTTAAATAAAACTTAATATCAGAAAAAAATCAACTTTAATTTATTTTTTTTCGCCTTTAGCTTTACATAAAATACGTAAATTATGAATTTTTTCAATAATCGATACATAAATTAATTAGGATTTCTTACGATTTTCAGCGGCATACCAAATATTTTACGTCGTGGAGATGACTATCATCAGGAATAAAATAGCAGGCTGCAAGGCATTATCCTCGAATACAGGGTGTTCATCCAGTGGAATCGCGGCAATGCTTCGGCTTCCCCCGGCCACTCGTGTGGTAATGGCTCGGCTTCATGGGGCCGGAGTTGCTTGCTCGGCATAAGGCGTGCCGGTCAATGCGGCCTGTAGACCGAGGGTTCCCTTTTCAATGATAACCAGAAAAGCGGCTTTGGCTTTTTCCGCATCTTGCGTCACCCGAAAAGTCTGGTGAGCCTGCCTAAGTGCCACGGTCCACATTGCCAGGAGCAGACCAGCCACCAATTGGGCGTCGGGGTCGGTGGGTTCTTTTCCTACTGATTCGGCTAGCGCCACCGTGATGACCTGCGCGAGCTCGTCGCGTATCGCCCTGGCTCGAGCCTTGAGCGTTTCGCTACGCTCGATTGTCTCGACGAAACCTTGGCTCCCGGCGGTAAATCTCACCAAGGGGCTCTGTTGTGCGGCGAGCCGATAAGCGAGCTGGCGTAACGTCTCGATCGGAGAGACGCGGGGATCCCGTTGTCGCAACGCGTCGCACAGAATTTCACGGCCCTCGTCGTCGCGATCGAAGAACATATCCTCCTTGCGGGGAAAGTGATTGAACACCGTCATCCGTCCGACGTCGGCGGCGGCGGCGATCGCGTCCACCGTCACATGGTCGAAGCCAAGTTCCAAAAACAGGCGCGTGGCGGCAGTTGAGATACTCTGTCGCGTGGCCAGACGTTTACGGGTCCGGCGATCTGACGGTATTGACATACTACTCCTGATAGCTTATTTATATGTGTACTAAGTACATATTAAGATGCAGTATATGAAAAAGCAAGCTATGGTTGGGCGGGCGGGATTGGCCGAATGCCCGACGTCCATCATGCTGGCGTTGGACCGCGGCCATGTCATCGTGCGCAAGCGTCCGGCGTACGGCGGGCAACGGGCCATTAAGGAGACGCTTATGAAGGCAGGGCCGTTTAGCGCATATGGAACCGCACGATGAATAAATCCCTGGTTGTGATCTTCGCCACCATCTGCCTCGACGCCGTAGGCATCGGACTGATCTTTCCTATTCTCCCGCGGCTGCTGGTCGAGGTGACGCAGACCCAGAATATTGCACCCTATATCGGCATTATGACCGCGCTTTACGCGGCCATGCAGTTTATCTTTTCACCCGTGCTCGGCGCCTTGAGCGACAACCTCGGCCGGCGGCCCGTGCTGCTCATATCCCTGGCGGGCGCGGCAATCAATTATGTCGTCCTGGCGTTTGCGCCGCAGCTGTGGATGTTGCTTATCGGCCGCGCCATTGCAGGCCTGACCAGCGCCAATGTTTCAGTGGCCATGGCCTACATTACCGATATTTCGCGCGAGGATCAGCGGGCCCGCCGTTTCGGCCTATTCAACGCCATGTTTGGTATTGGCTTTATCATCGGGCCGGTATTAGGGGGACTGCTTGGCGACTACTGGCTGCGGCTTCCTTTTATTGCCGCCGCCGTACTAAACGCTGGCAACCTGCTGCTGGCGTGGTTCATCCTGCCGGAGTCCCGTACGCCCGCCCGTCAGAAGATCAATCTGACCATACTCAACCCGCTGCGGCCGCTGCGATGGGTCTTTTCAATGAAGGGCCTGTTGCCTATTGTTGCCGTGTTTTTTATCTTAAGCGCCACCGGCGAAGTCTACGGCACCTGCTGGGCGCTGTGGGGCTTCGACACGTTCCGCTGGAATGGCCTGTGGATCGGCCTTTCGCTCGGGATGTTTGGGGTCTGCCAAACCCTGGTGCAGGCACTCTTACCCGGCCCGGCGACCAAACTGTTTGGCGAGCGCGGGGCCGTTCTGGTCGGTATAGCCTGTACGTGCGTCGCGCTGGTCGTCATGGCCTTTACTCATCAAGGCTGGATTGTTTTTGCCATCATGCCGCTCTTCGCCCTGGGGAGTATCGGCACCCCGGCGCTGCAGGCGCTGGCTACCCGGCAGGTTGGCGATGACCATCAGGGCCGGTTTCAAGGCGTGCTGGCATCGGCTGTCAGCCTGGCGTCCATCATAGGGCCGCTGGCGTTCTCGTCCTTCTACTTTGTTGTCCAGAACACATGGCCTGGCGCCATCTGGCTCTCGGTGGTCGTCATCTATGCCATTGCGGTGCCGCTGGTTTTTCTCTGCACCCGTCCCGCCAAGGAGTCCTCCGTAGCCAATACCCAGTGATTCAGGCCGGCATCAGCCTAATGTTTTTGAACGGGGTTCATCTCCAGCATGCTCGGCGGGGTGTCGGTTAAATCACTTGACCATGCATATGCAAAACCGATAAAGGTATAACAAAATGTAAAGGCTGGGACGTCATCAACGCTTCCTTCCACGTCATAGGATGGATAAACCATGCATAATATCGGGCTAATCCTCTATCCGGGTTGTCAGGTGATAGGGCTTGCCATGTCGGCGGCGTTTGAAGTCGCGAATAGGGTTACCCAGAAGGACG
>JAATGH010000308.1 GCA_015654745.1 Enterobacterales bacterium | reverse complement strand
GCCAGCACGCTCATATCCCGGCGAAAGTCGTGGAAGATGCCGTGAAAGAGATGCTCGAGCACATGGCGACCACCCTCGCCAGCGGCGAGCGCATCGAAATTCGTGGTTTCGGCAGTTTTTCGCTTCACTACCGTGCACCGCGTGTCGGACGTAACCCTAAAACCGGTGATAAAGTTGAATTGGAAGGCAAATATGTCCCCCATTTCAAACCCGGCAAAGAGCTGCGCGACCGCGCCAATATTTATAGCGCGTAACGCCGCGTTTAGTTAGACCGACGCATCGGCGTTTACGCCAGTCGCATAAAAAGGCACCTTCGGGTGCCTTTTTTTATGCCTAACAAGCCGCGGCCGCCCCCGGGGTTTGCGAGGCGGATTCTGTTTTTTACGAAGGCAATGTAAGCGGTGGCAAAGGTGTGCAGGGTCCTTTGCAACCTGGCCGCGAAACGCTGGCGCCAGACTGTATCGGGGGTAATATCCGGTGACTTACCCTATCAACAGGACGGTTATTTTATGCCGGACGGACTGCCTCGCCGATGCCGCTACCTTTGAGCCATATCGCATTGGCGATAATTATCGGCATAGTGCCCCTGATTGGGTTGCCCGAGCTGCCATCGGGTCGTTTCCTGGTGGGTGTCGCCGTCGTCGCCTGGCTACTGATTGGGTGTCGTGCCGTCGGCTGCCGGTTTACGGCGCTGGTGCTGGCCGCGTTTACCTGGGGGTGTTTTTGCGCCGCGCAGCTGTTAACGCAGGCTACCCAGTTAGCTCAGCCCCGTTTGGTGGCGCAGGCGCAGATTGTCAGCCTGTATCATGCCGATCACCCTCGATCCGGCGCGGTGATCAAGCTTACCCACGTCGGTGGAAAACGCTTATTTCCGCCGGTCTATGCCGCGGTAACCTGGGCCGCGTTGCCTCAACAATGGTGCGCCGGCCAGCAGTGGAAAATGATCCTAAAGCTGCGCCCACAGCACAGCCGGCTTAATCAAGGCGGCTTCGACAGCCAGCGCTGGGCGATGGCGAACCACCAGCCGCTGGTCGGGCGGGTCATCAAAGCCAAGGCGATCGATGCACGCTGCGGGTTGCGCCAGCGGTTAATCGATAGCGGCAGTGTACAATTCCGTAATCTGCGCTGGCCTTCCATTCTGATGGCGCTGGCGTTTGGCGAGAGTAAAACCATGCCGGAAGAGGTGCGCCTGGTACTGCAGCAAACCGGTACCGCACATTTGATGGCCATCTCCGGCCTGCATATTTCGCTGGCGGCACTATTCGGCTGGCTGCTGGCGCGCGGCGCACAAATTTTTCTGCCGATGGGCTGGATTTCACCGGGGCTGCCGCTGGCGGTGAGCTGGCTGACCGCCGCGGGTTATGTCTGGCTGTCGGGCGCCAATTTCCCGGCCATTAGAGCGCTGTTGGCGCTTAGCCTGTGGCTGGTGCTGCGCATTCGCGGCGTGCGCTGCAGTCCATGGCAGGTGTGGTTATGGTGCGTCGGCTTGATTCTGGTGACCGATCCCCTGGCCATCTTGTCAAGCAGCCTGTGGCTTTCCTGTCTCGCGGTGGCGGCGCTGATTTTTTGGTTCCAGTGGGCGCCTTTGCCGGCGCGGTTTCAATCGGGATTAGCCTGGTCGTGGCTGCGCTGGCTGCATCTGCAGGTTGGCATGACCTTATTATTATTACCCCTGCAGTGGGGATTGTTCCATGGGGCCAATCCTTGGTCGCTGCCCGCCAATCTCTGGGCCGTGCCTTTGGTTTCATTTCTTACCACGCCGCTGATACTTGCCGCCGTCTGCCTGTTTTTTTGGCCAGCCGCCAGCCGGCTGTTATGGTCTTTGGCCGACGGAACGCTGAGCGTGGTGTTTTCGCCCCTGCCGGCGTTGCGTCACGGATGGATTGAACTCACCGACGCCGGCATCCTGGTAAGCGTTTGCGGCTGGCTGGCGGTGCTGTTATGGCGCTTTGGCTGGTGGCACACTTACCGGCTGAATATGGTAGCCATTGCGCTGCTGTTGGTGGCGCAGCGTGAAAGGGCCGATATGCCGCGCTGGCGCCTGGATATGCTGGATGTCGGACATGGGCTGGCGATAGCCGTCGAGCGCAACGGCAAGGCGCTGTTATACGATACCGGCGCGGGGTGGCGCGGCGGCGATATTGGCAAGGCGGAGATTGTGCCTTACCTAAAATGGCGCGGTCTGATGCCTGAGAGCATCATCCTTAGTCATAGCCATCAGGATCATATCGGTGGCCTTGCTACGCTCAAACGTGTCTATCCGGGGATCCCGGTAGCCAGCTCCTATCGTCGTTACGATCATCGTCCCTGCGTGCGGGGACAGCGTTGGCGCTGGCAGGATCTGCAATTTGACGTGCTTTGGCCGCCGGCACAGGTAAAAAAAGCCGGCAACGATGATTCCTGCGTGGTGAAAATTGATGATGGCCGATTCAGCGTGCTATTAACCGGCGATATAGAAGGGCCCGCCGAGCGGTCCCTGGTAAGCACCGCGCGTACCCAATTGCGGGCAGATATCTTGCAAGTACCTCACCATGGCAGTAAAACCTCTTCCTCGCGGGCATTGTTGACGGCGGTGCGTCCTGGGGCGGCGCTGGCATCGGCGGCGCGTTTTAGTCCGTGGCGCTTACCGGCTCCCGCGGTGATGGCGCGCTATCGACGTCAAGGCATCCCTTGGTACGATACCGCGCATTCCGGCCAGCTAAGCGTGAGGTTTTATCGCGATAAATGGGAGGTAAAAGGCTATCGGGAACAAATAATGCGTCGATGGTACCACCAGTGGTTTGGCGTACCGACCGATAATGGGTAGAATGGTCGGCTATTTAGACTTCGCCTGGTTAACTGAATGCTCAATGATAAAGATCTCTCCACCTGGCAGACGTTCCGTCGCCT
>JAATGH010000123.1 GCA_015654745.1 Enterobacterales bacterium | reverse complement strand
TGCTGCGTAACAATTAGCCTTATGCTATGGTACATACATTCGCGAATGTATGTAAATCTAAAGACAGCCAAAAAAAGCGCTATGGCACGAAAAACCAAACAGCAGGCCCAGGAAACCCGACAACATATCCTGGACGCGGCGATTCAGGAGTTTTCCATTCGTGGCGTTTCCGCCACGTCGCTCACCGATATTGCCTTGGTGGCGGGGGTAACCCGTGGTGCGATTTATTGGCATTTCAAGAATAAAGTCGAGTTATTTAACGAGATCTGGTTAGCCGCAGAATCCAAGGTCCATGCGCTAGAGGTAGAGTATCAGGCAAAATTCCCTGACGATCCACTACATGTATTAACCGAGACGCTGATTTACATTTTAGAGGCAACCGTTTCCAATACCGAATGGCGATCCCTAATGGAAATTGTTTTTCATAAATGTGAGTTTGTTGGCGAAATGGCCTTATTCCAAGATGTGCGCAAGGGATTATATACAGAATGCTACGAGCGGATAGAAGAAACGCTGGGACGTTGCATTCAGAAGGGTCAATTGCCCGCGGATCTGCACTGTCGCCGCGCCGCCATCCTGCTACGTGCCTATATGACCGGATTGATGGAAAATTGGCTATTTATTCCCGGCACTTTCGATTTAAACGCCGGCTCTCGAACCCTGATCGCCGCGTTTATCGACATGCTGCGCCTGAGCCCCAATCTGCGCCACGAAGGGGGAACACCAGCCAAGAATTAAAGGCTGCCTGCGATCACTCGGTTTGCCGGCCGGCTTTGATTAAGTAATCCTTTTTGACGATGTCCAACGCCGCCAGCACCAGTTCGGGCTCAAGTTCATTTTTTTCCAGCAGCATGATCAAATCCACCGCCAGTTTAATTTCAGGAGATTCATCTTCCAGCGTCACCGGTTGCTCCTCGTCGCCATCCGACCTCGGTTGAGCCGCGGATGGGTTAACCTCGATCCGAAATCTATCGGGTATAGGATAGCCGACATCCTGGTCAACGTCGGGGGTATTTGGGACATAATAATAGGTACCCAGTCTGTTCTCATCTTGCGTCAGATCCATTTTCCCGTCGTTCAATAAGGCGCTCGATGCGAACCAGGGCCTGCCGACAGCGTGCCAGTCTGCCCTCCAGCGCGGCGATTTCCTGTTGCAACTGCTGCTGGCGCACACTATCGGTCGCGCTTTGCCGCAGGCTATCGCGATCGCGGATCATGGCAAGCAGCCGTCTTTCGTAATCTTGATGCTCGTTAAGTTTGGTATAATAATCCTCCGGCACCACGGCGGCCGGTTGCTGGCGGCGCAGATCCTGAGTGGCCAACTCGCGCGCCAGGGCGGTCATTTGATCAATGAGCCGTTGCGCCAGCCAGGCAACCCGGTCCGTATGCTCGCCATCGGCGGCAGTGGACAGCCGCTGCAGGGTTTCCCGGCTTTCAGCCAAATAATCCTCCAACCGGCTACCGCGGGTTTGAAACAGTTGACTATCAAAACGTGATTGTTCGACCTTAACGTGCTTGCCTGATGCGATCCGCGCCGCCAGGCCATCGAGCCGATCGTTTAACGTAGTGAGAAGCCTGGAGGAGTGCACGTTGTTTTCCCATTGAATGTAGAGACCTAACCGATGTCGAACTACAGGTGGGCAAGCGTTGCCAACCCCCTGCAACATAAACGCGAAGAGCATAATCATGCCGGCGTTTAGGGTATAGTATGATGGACATAGGATTCACCACGCAAGCCATGCAGGCCGCCGCGGCAAACCCATTCGATATCGGTGGTTGATATTACGCAACAAAACGGTAAAAGAGCGCGTTCCGGTGGTTGCATTTTTCCGCTAGTTTGCATAAATTTGAGCGCTTTCATCATCGGCGGGCTATGCCTGTGCGTCACGGTGGTTGTCACGCCGTTTTCGTTCAGAATAAAGTGTCCGCGCGGACTATGATTTTCAAAGTTTCAGGCACAAATATTATGACCGCTTCGGCCCAACAGCTCGAACTTATTAAAAACAGTATCAAGACCATTCCCGATTACCCAAAACCGGGTATTTTCTTTCGGGATATCACCAGCCTGTTGGAAAGCCCGCGGGCCTTTGCCGCCACTATCGACCTGCTGGTTGATCATTACCGCCACCGTAATCTGACCAAAGTGGTCGGCACGGAAGCACGCGGTTTCCTGTTCAGCGCGCCGGTGGCGCTGGCGCTGGGCCTGGGTTTTGTCCCGGTGCGCAAACCCGGCAAGCTGCCCCGCGCGGTCTTATCGGAAAGCTATGAGCTCGAGTATGGCGTCGACCGGTTGGAAATCCACCAGGATGCGATTACCGCCTGCGATCGGGTGCTGGTGATTGACGATCTGCTGGCGACCGGCGGCACCATCGAGGCGACGGTAAAATTGATTCGCCGACTGGGCGGTGAAGTCAAGGACGCGGCGTTTGTCATCAATCTTGCCGATCTCGGCGGCGAAGCGCGGCTTCAAGGTATGGGCGTCGATAGTTACAGCCTGGTGGGGTTCCCCGGCCATTGATCATATCAGCCTCGCGCTGTGGTGCGGGGCTGTGTTAGCATGACCCTCTGTCCACCGACTTTTCGCGACCCATGAGCTATCAGGTTCTTGCCCGTAAATGGCGTCCGCAGACGTTTTC
>JAATGH010000285.1 GCA_015654745.1 Enterobacterales bacterium | reverse complement strand
TACCAATGCCGGCATGAACCAATTCAAAGATGTCTTCCTGGGGTTGGATCAACGCCAATACCGCCGGGCGACGACCTCCCAGAGATGTGTTCGTGCAGGTGGCAAACATAATGATCTGGAAAATGTCGGCTACACCGCCCGCCACCATACGTTTTTTGAAATGCTGGGCAATTTTAGTTTTGGCGACTACTTCAAACATGATGCTATCAACTTCGCCTGGGAATTATTAACCGGGGCGCAGTGGTTCAACCTGCCGAAAGAGAAGCTTTGGGTGACGGTTTACGCCACTGATGACGAAGCCTACAGCATTTGGGCGGATGAAGTCGGAGTACCCCATGAGCGCATCATCCGCATCGGTGATAACAAGGGCGGCGCCTATGCCTCGGATAACTTCTGGCAAATGGGCGATACCGGTCCCTGAGGCCCATGCTCCGAAATTTTCTACGATCATGGCGATCATATTTGGGGCGGTCCTCCGGGAAGTCCGGAAGAAGATGGCGATCGGTATATCGAAATTTGGAATCTGGTGTTCATGCAATTCAATCGCCAGTCCGACGGCACCATGCTGCCGTTACCTAAGCCGTCTGTGGATACGGGCATGGGATTGGAGCGTATTGCCGCGGTGCTGCAACATGTCAATTCAAATTACGATATCGATTTGTTCCGTACGCTGATTGCTGCGGTGGCAAACGTTACCGGCGCCCGTGACTTGGCCAATAAGTCTCTGCGGGTGATTGCCGATCATATCCGTTCTTGCGCTTTTCTGATCGCGGACGGTGTCGTTCCGTCCAATGAAGGCCGCGGATACGTGCTGCGCCGCATTATCCGTCGCGCGGTGCGCCACGGAAATATGCTGGGGGCGAAAGAGGCGTTCTTCTTCAAGTTGGTGGCGCCGTTGATTGAGGTCATGGGCACCGCCGCCGCCGGGATGAAATCACAGCAGTCGCGAGTCGAACAGGTGCTGCAAACTGAGGAAGAACAGTTTGCCCGCACGCTGGAACGCGGCCTGGCCCTGCTGGATGATGAGTTGGGCAAGCTCAAGGGCGATACGTTGGACGGCGAAACCGCCTTCCGGCTCTACGACACCTACGGTTTCCCGCTGGATCTTACCGCCGATGTTTGCCGCGAACGCCAGCTAAAAGTCGATGAGCCAGGCTTTGAGCGGGCGATGGATGCACAGCGTCGACGCGCTCGCGAATCCAGCGGTTTTGGTGCTGACTACAATAGTATGCTTAGGGTGGATAACACGACCCGGTTCTTCGGTTACGACGAAGCGCAGCATGAAGGTACCGTGGTGGCGCTGTTTCGCAACGGCGAACCGGTAGAGTCAATCCAGGGCGGCGATGACGCCGTGGTGGTGCTTGATGAAACGCCATTTTACGGCGAATCCGGCGGCCAGGTTGGCGACCAGGGCGAGTTGGCATCCGACCTGGGCCTGTTTACCGTGAGCGACACGCAAAAATACGGCCAGGCATATGGCCACCTGGGGCGGTTGGCTCGCGGCGAGCTGCGCGTCGGCGATCGAGTGGCCGCCAGCGTGGATCAGGCGCGACGCTCGCGCATCCGTCTGAACCATTCGGCGACCCACCTCCTGCATGCGGCGCTGCGCCAGGTGCTGGGCGAACATGTGGCTCAAAAGGGTTCGCTGGTTAACGATCACTATTTGCGCTTCGATTTTTCCCATGGCGAAGCCATGAAACCCCAACAAATCCGTGCGGTGGAAGACATTGTTAATCAGCAGATTCGCCGCAATTTGCCTATTGAAACCAAAGTGATGGATCTTGAAGCCGCACGCGGTACCGGGGCGATGGCGCTGTTTGGCGAAAAATACGATGCCAAGGTCCGGGTATTGCGCATGGGGGATTTCTCCACGGAGCTTTGCGGTGGTATCCACGCCAGCCGTACCGGCGACATTGGGTTGTTCCGGATTGTCTCTGAATCCGGAACCGCGGCGGGCATCCGCCGCATCGAGGCCGTCACCGGCGAGGGTGCGCTGGCAAGTCTGCATCAGCAGAGTGATTTGGTGCACGATATCGCGCAACTGGTTAAAGGCGATAACCAGAGCCTGGCGGATAAGGTCAAGGCATTAATGGACCGCGCCCGCCAGCTGGAAAAAGAGCTTCAGCAGCTTAAAAATCAACAGGCGGCCCAGGAAAGTAGTGCGCTTACCGCTAACGTCAAGGAAATAAACGGCGTTAAGATATTAGTTAGCAGACTGGATAATATCGATCCCAAAATGCTGCGCACCATGGTGGACGACCTGAAAAATCAGCTTGGTTCGGCGGTAATTGTTCTGGCTACCGTTGCCGATAACAAAGTGAGCCTGATTGCTGGTGTAACGAAAAATCTAACCAGCCAGGTTAAGGCCGGCGATCTCATCAGTCAATTGGCCCAGCAGGTCGGCGGCAAGGGTGGTGGGCGCCCCGACATGGCTCAAGCTGGCGGTAACGATACTAAGGCTCTGCCGGCCGCATTGTCCGGCGTAGAAGCCCTGCTGGTGAATACCTTTCGGGCAGAATAAGAAGACGTTATGATAAACGCCATGGCTTTCTGTTAAGTTATGGCGTTTGGATTCTTATTTTCCTAACCCAAAAAGTTAGGCGCGAAGCTAGTCATATCGACTAAACTTATACCAGATGCAGCAAGACGTCAGCCTGGGGCATTTAATGTCGCTAAGATGACTTACGTTTTCATGGTATATGATGGATAATGGCGGGAAACTGAGAGACCCGACTCTTTTAATCTTTCAAGGAGCAAAGAATGCTTATTCTGACTCGTCGAGTTGGTGAAACCCTCATGATT
>JAATGH010000229.1 GCA_015654745.1 Enterobacterales bacterium | reverse complement strand
TTCTTCATACCAGTGTCCTTGTTCAGTCGAAGCGGGATTTTAGCATTAAATGAAGGGGATTGTTAAAAGCGACAAGAATCTTATAACGCTATTCAGCGTTATTTCGTTGGACGTTATGAGTTGCCAACGGTGCGGCGAGGGGATTCCATTGGAAATGACCATAAAAAAACCCCGGCATTACCGAGGCTTAGAATTTTTTCGCTGTTTAAAAGTTACCTGACTGCTCCGGCTTTCGCCTTCATCGCTATCGCAGGTACTCTTATTGATTCCGTGTTGCTCCCGGGATGATACTACCGGGGCGCTAGCGGCGCTGTACACACTGCGCGTCTATATTGCGTCAGCTGTTTGCAGGGCAACCATGTTACAGGGCAGCTATATTACAGAGCAGCTATATTACAGAGCAACAACGTTAGTTGCTGACGGACCTTTCTGGCCTTGTTCGATATTGAATTCGACCTGTTGGCCTTCGTCCAGGGTCTTGAAATCATTGCTTTGGATTGCAGAAAAATGTACGAACACATCTTTGCTACCGTCAGCAGGGGTGATAAAACCAAAACCTTTACCAGCATCAAACCATTTTACTGAACCAGTCATTTTGTTAGACATAATTGTTTCCTTATAATAGGGCCGCCATAAGGCGATTGTGGTCTGCTTGTCAGGATTTACTTATGAGAGCACTAGAGAAGGAAATTCATCGGTGAAACGATATCTTGATATACCATTTGCCGGAACAACTTTACTAAAATGACATTCATAAATAGGTCTGTACTACAAACCGATGACGCTATTTACACATAGTGAGATTGTTATAGCAAGGTTTATTTTTATAATTTTTTTTTCAACCTGTTAACTTCACAATCATCGTCAATTGTACTATACCTATCGAAACGAAGCCGTTTAACTCTTTGATATCCAAGATACGTTTTGTCTACGCACCCCTGAACACTCCGTGTCCGGCGCGGAATGACGGCTTCTTTCGCTTGGCGGATTTTGACGTTTTGGCAGTGGAAGTCTGAGGAATGCTGCGGGGAAAACCGAACGCAGTAGGTAACGACAGAACTCGTTTGCAAACCTGGGAGAGACCCTGGAAAGGCCAAATAGCTAAACGGCGATAATCTGGTCCGCAACAATGGAATATCCGCCATTCCATTCCATACGCCCGGTGATGGTTAAGCGTTCACCGCGCAGATGCGCCATCAATTCAAGCGCCATAATGTCGAACCCGACCACGGTGAGGGGGTAAGAACTGCGTTTATCGCTTTCAGCCAGAATAGTGGCTTTGACCATCGGTCGGCCGGTATTGCCCTTGATCCGGCTTGGAGACTTGGTTATTACGCCTGATAAGGTAGTGGTTATCGGGTTACTGGTGGTTTCGGTGCGTTGCTGATGACTCGAATTCATGACAGGTATACCTCCGCTTTTTCATTTCTCGCCTGAAACGATCTCCTATTTTACCTTATTATTGCGCTTTAGTGTGAGGGATTGTGTGAGTATCGCGCAATTTAGATCGATAAACCGCCCACCGGGGGTGGCAGCCCGCTCGCCAACCGCCCTTACGTCCAGTTTTAATCTGAGCCGGGCGGGGACAGCTACCCCGGTTACGCCGTCAGCACGCCGGAATAATTTTCCGGGCACGCGCCGATGATAGCCAGTGGTTCCGCTGCTTCTCTCGGCAATGGCGTTTATATTATAAATTTGTTGTAGCATTGTGATTATAATTTAACATTTCAAGCCGGCGCGATAAAAATAAATTCATCTACGATAGGCACTTATCGCATTGGTAACATTACCAAACACTTAACTCAAATAGATAATCATATTATAACACATATTCTATTTTACTTAACCCCTGAGCCGTATCAAGGTGGGCTCGTTTAATTTTTTCAACATGACTTCCTCAGCATCGGGTTCTCAGTCGGCCTGAAAAATAAAAATATTATATTTCAATCTAATTGATAACAATACATTTCACGTTCGATCTATAAAAAATATCATTTTTCTTATTAGAAGACGTATCGCCCCGCGGCAGATAAAATTTATGTTAAGTACGAATAATGCATTAACAATTTCAGTTAAGCACAGAGTATCCTACTATCCCGTCCGTCATTTAGCCCTCGCATGCTCACAATCCACATCCAAAGAAGACTAAAGAAATTCCAATTTTGACCGTTAACTCTTTTAGCTAGTCATATTAGCCAGGCCTGATCCGACAAGCGATCAATTCTTATAGGGCACAAAACCAAACGGCAAACGATGAAAATTCACTATTTATTTTCCCTCTTACCCTTATTCTTTTTAACCGCTTGTACCGGTGTTGGGCACTACAAAGTTGATCAAACTGCCGAGTCGAAAGCAGACATGCATTTTGTCGGCATTCCGGTGTTGGCCGGCGCTATCGGTTCAAGTTTCCCATTAACCCGGCAATACAGCCTTACCGCCGGTCATGTGGCAAAAATGATGATGGTACGGGTCAAGGCCTATAACCCCTTGTGCGACGTCGCTATCATTTACCATGATAATACTGGTCGGATACTGCCAAAAATGGAAACCGCCGATAAAGGGGATACCCTTCGTTTATATGGGTATAATGCTTATACGGCCATGCCGACCTCATCCATTGGCGTACTGAAAGAGTTTGGCTGGTGGGACAAACCTGGCACCAGTTGCCTGGTTGGCCTTAGCGATGCCGGCGGCGTACCGGGAATGAGCGGTGGACCGGTGTATGGTCATGACGGCGCTGTGGTAGGCGTATTTACCGCGACACATCCTAAACGCAACCAGACCATGTTTGTGCCTTACCAGGAAATTGCCGGTTGGGTCACCAAAGAGATCAAGAGCTAACCTTTCCCACCCGCTATGTCCGCTATATTCTTTCGTCAACCGGCGCCGGTTTATCCAGCGCCGCTCTGCCCCAACGCCTGACGTGATGACCTTGGGACACCAACCGACAGCTCACAAATCCGTACTTGCCACGTCGCGACTGCAGAAACCCGCGCCGAGTTACCATGTTCCCCTAGTGGAGTCATGATGTTTTAAATATGGATACTCATTTTTAGCATTATATCGCTCAATATTTTGATCTCACTCTCACTTCAACATAGCAAGCACTACTTATATAATAGAATGCGCCCCGCATTTAACATTGATTAAATTAATTAAAGCGACCTGAACACGCCAAATAATATATCGTCACCAGATTAGACTTATTATAAAACGTGATGATGGATTCCCAACCATAGGCTTGAACTTTTCGCCATAATTGAATCAATGAGGGCCATGATGATCAGAACCTATATTGCTATCGCAATCGCAGCTACCCTGGTGAACGGTTGCGCGAATAACCGAACGTCATCCGGCGATACATTCACCGCAGCCCAGGCCAGGCAAATACATACCGTCACCTATGGCACCTTAATTTCCGTTCGTCCCATTACCATTCAGGGCGGCAATGGTGAAAATGTTGCCGGCACCCTCGGCGGTGGAGTGGTCGGAGGATTTTTGGGTAATACCATCGGGGGCGGTTCAGGGCGCAGTTTGGCTACCGCCGCCGGTGCCGTGGGCGGAGCCGCCGCCGGCAGCGGTATTCAAAGCGCGGCTAATCGCGGCGCCGGTGTTGAACTTGAAATACGGCGGGACGACGGCACGACAATTATCGTCGCCCAGGCGCTGGGAACCAGTCAGTTTCATCCAGGACAACGGGTCGCCATCGCCTCGGGCGGAGGCAGGGTAACGGTATCGCCCCGGTGAACGCATCATGCCAAGGTACAAGCGAGCTGATGGACTGGCCACCTGCTGACATGCAGCACATAATGAGGTGAAACATTATGTTTTTCAGCGGTATACGCAAAGTCCTCAAACGTATCCTGTTATTGATAATCCTGTTTGCAGCCGGTGCCTTTACGCTGAGGATAATAGAAACCGAACGCGGTCCGGATCTTCAATTATGGCATACCTATGTTCCCGACGATCTGCATGCGACGGATATCGATCACACCGACTGGGCCGGTTATCTCGCAGCGGAAGATAACGTTTTCAGGTCAGTACGCGAGAACGTTACCGATAAAATGGCGCCGGCGCAACAAACCCAGCTGAACCGTTATTTCTCCGGTAGCCCTATATATCCGGATAACTTTGCCACCAACTGGAATCGCTCTTACATTCTGATGCCGGAAGGTTCGCCTAAAGGCGCCGTGGTGTTGCTGCATGGCCTGACCGACACCCCCTATAGCTTGCGCCACATTGCCGAAAACTACCGCCGGCACGGCTATGTTGCGGTGGGTATCCGTCTACCGGCCCACGGCACGGTACCTGGCGCATTAACCAGCATAAAATGGGAAGATTGGCTGGCCGCTACGCGGCTCGCGGTGCGCCAGGCCAGGCAGCTAAGCGGCGGTGATTTGCCGCTGCACATCGTCGGTTTTTCCAACGGTGGCGCATTGGCAATGAAATACTCACTTGACGCGTTAAGCGATCCTCAATTGGCAAAACCGACCAACATCATTTTGATTTCGCCCATGATCGGCGTCACCCGCTTTGCGCGCTTCGCCGGCTTTGCCGGCTGGCCGGCTTTTTTCCCCGCCTTTGCCAAATCCGCCTGGTTGGGCATTGTGCCGGAGTTCAACCCGTTTAAATATAACTCGTTCCCGGTTAACGGCGGACGCCAATCGTTCCTGCTGACCCAAGCGCTGCAGCAGCAAATTGCCACCTATGCCGCTGACAATAAGCTGAATGCGTTGCCGCCGATACTGACGTTTCAGTCGGTAATGGATTCAACCGTCAGTACGCGGGCGGTCATTAGCGCGCTGTACGACCAGCTACCCTCCAACGGCAGTGAACTGGTCTTGTTCGATTTAAATCAGGCGGAAAACTTTGGCCCCTTACTGAGAACATCTTCCTATACGGCGCTCTCGCGCCTGGTGACGCGCGCGTCCCGCCGTTACGCCATCACTATCGTAACCAATATCGCCTCGGATAGTCTGGCCACCGAGGCAAGGACCACCCCCGCCGGACAAACCGCTGACATCACCGAACCCTTGGGCATTGATTACCCGGCAGACATTTTCTCCTTATCCCACGTCGCGCTGCCGTTTCCCATGAGCGATTCGCTGTATGGGCGTTACCCAGAACCGCGCAATCAATATGGCATTAGTCTGGGCGCCTTTGCGGCGCGCGGTGAGCGAGCGGTGCTGGTCGTGGGATTGGATTCGCTGATGCGTCTCTCATCCAATCCTTTTTATCCTTATATGTTAAAAAGGATCAACAGTAAAATTGACGATTGAACGGAGAAGACGCCGACCCGTCTAGCCCTTTAAGTCAATGACGCGTCGTTATTTGCAGTGTTGCATCAACTGCGTTAATGAATCAAATTTTATAATAAAGCACTCATATTATCGGGAGCAGGCACAATATTTATACTCTATTGCCGCATTTGAACAAATGCCAATAAAGGCAACGGGTCTATTCATTATGATCAGACACCCGGATTGTGAAAATTGCACACCTCGCTAATTTTCACAATAAATTCGGGCGCCGCGATTCCAATTCAATAATTTATAGACAAGGTTTAATAAACTGATATTACTAATAACGGGTTGGTTTATGAGAACCAAGCATAGATTGTCGTCGTTATTTCAATATGTCGTCTTGCTGGTGGCGGCTATGATTTATCCCGTGCTGCTCCGTGCGTCACCACTCCCTCCCGTGACCGCCGCGATTATCGAGCAGCGGATACCGCAGCGCATGTTGTCTTATCTTGGGCGTATAGAGGCCATCCAGTCGGTAGAAGTGACGACCCGTACGGAAGGGTTTATCGCCCGCAGGAGCTTTGCCGATGGACAATTGGTCAAGGTCGGCGACATGTTGTTCGAAATCGATCCCGCGGTGCACCAGGCGCAGGTCGCCCAGGCCCAGGCCCAGGTAGATAGCGCCAGCGCCGGCGCGCGCCTAAAACAGGTAAACTTGACGCGAATCCAGCGCTTGGGCGAGCAGCGTACCGTCAGCCGCGCCGACGTGGACACGGCAATCGCCCAACGGGATACCGCGAATGCCGCCCTGGCGCAAGCGCAAGCCAATCTGCGCATGCAGGAGTTGCAATTGGGTTTTACCCGGATCACGGCGCCGATAAGCGGACAGATAAGTCATAGCAATATTGATGTTGGCAGCTTGGTCAATCCCGCCAGCGGTTCTCTGGCAAATATCGTGCAGTTGGATCCTATCAGGATTGCCATCGCCATCAATGAGCAAGACTTTATTTCCGCCGCCTACCGCCAAACGGGTAAACTTGCCGATCTCTCGGCGCAAGGTTATTTGCCCCGCTTACGCTTGGCCAATGGCCAGGAATACCCGGAAAGGGGCAGTTTTGAATCCATGGACAACCGTATTGATAGTCAAACCGGTACGGTTACGGTACGCGCGCGCTTTCCCAACCCCCGCCATCTGCTCCTTCCCGGCGGTGTGGTAAATGTCGCATTGGTTTCCGATCGGGTGAAGCCGGTGATCATGACCCCTATCGCCGCCTTGCAGCAGGATCGGGATGGGTACTTCGTTTTACTCCTCGATAAACAAAACCGGGTTGAAGTCCGGCGGGTATCGATTGGACATCAATTTGACCAGGAATATGAGGTCAAGCAGGGGTTAACCGCCGGCGATCGGGTCATTGTCGAAGGGCTGCAGCGTGTACGCCCGGGCATGGAGGTCGAGGTCATCTTCGCCACCGCTAACATTACGTCGACACAATAAGGGGCGCGTAAATGCTGAATTTTTTTATCAGGCGCCCGAAGTTCGCCATGGTTATCGCGATAGTCATCGTCATCATCGGCTTTACCGCGCTGAAAATCATCCCGGTTGAACAGTTTCCCGACGTCGCGCCGCCGGTGGTGTCAGTCAGCGCGCTATACCCGGGGGCCAGCGCACGGGATGTTGCCGAGGCAGTGGCCTCCCCGATTGAAGCCCAGGTAAATGGCGTCAGCCATATGCTTTATATGGACTCCAATAGCGCCAATAGCGGCGCTTATCAACTCAACATTACCTTTGCCAGCGGCACCGACCCCGATATGGCCGCGGTGGAAGTACAGAACAGAATCTCGCAGGTGAGCGCGCAACTGCCGGCCGAGGTCAATAATAACGGTGTTTCCGTGCGTAAGCGCTCGTCTAATATCCTCCTCGGCATCAGCGTTTTTTCCCCTAAACAGACCCATAGCGCACTGTTTGTGAGTAATTATGCCAGCCTGCGCCTGCGCGACGCCCTTGCGCGGATTGACGGCGTGGGCGATGTGCAAATCTTCGGCGCCCGGGATTATAGTATGCGCGTTTGGCTGGATCCTCGTCGCATGGAATCACTTAACGTTAGCGTGGATGATATCGTTCAGTCGTTGCGCCAGCAAAATATTCAGGCCGCAGCCGGGCAGATTGGCTCGCCCCCCTCGCCAGCCCAGCAGCAACGTACCCTGACGATAAGCGGGCAAGGAAGGTTGCAAGACCCGCGGCAGTTCGCTCAGGTCATTATTCGCACGAATGCGCAAGGCGGCATGGTACGCCTCGGGGATGTGGCGCGAGTCGATCTCGGCGCGCAAAATTATCAGGTTAACGCGGCGCTTAATCTAACCGATTCGGCTTTCATGGGCATTTATCCGGCACCAGGCGCCAACGCGCTTAACGTAGCCCGCGCCATAAAGGCGGAAATGGCGCATCAGGCCCAGGCTTTCCCCGATGATTTTACCTATGAAATCAAATATGACTCCACCATCACGGTCACGGCAACCCTGGATGAAATCGCCATTTCCCTGGCTCTGACGCTGGTTGTCGTACTCTTGGTGGTCTATCTGTTCCTACAAAGCCTGCGGGCTACCTTTATCGTGGCGCTCACGATACCGGTATCACTCTTAGGTACGTTTGCCGTATTGCTGGCGGCGGGTTTTTCCGCCAATACCCTGAGTCTTTTCGCCATTATTCTGGCGCTGACGGTCGTCGTGGATGATGCCATTGTGGTCGTCGAAAATGTAGAACGATTATTGGCTCAGGATACTTCATTAACGCCGTCAGCGGCGACGGCAAAGGCGATGGCCCAAATTGCCGGACCGGTTATCGCCACGACGTTGGTTTTAATGGCGGTATTTGTGCCCATCGCGGTATTGCCGGGCATAACCGGCGAATTGTATCGGCAATTCGCTATTACGCTATCGGCGGCGGTGGTGCTTTCAAGTATCAACGCCTTGACCCTGACACCCGCCTTATGCGCCGTGTTGCTCACACGTCGTGAGCTTCCCACCACCGGATTTTTCGGCGGTTTTAACCGTGGGTTGGATCGCGTCAGGGATAAGTATGTCGGGCTGACGCAAATCGTCAGCCGGCGCGCCGTGGTCAGCGTGCTGGTGTTGCTGGCGGTAGGGGCGGCAACCTGGCTGGGATACAGTCGCCTACCCACCTCGTTTTTGCCCGATGAGGATCAGGGCTTCTTTTTCGTCAATATCCAATTACCGGACGGCGCGTCGTTAGATCGGACGCAGAGGGTCGTCAACCAGGCTTATGACGTCATTAGGGTAAATCCCGCCGTGGAAGACGTGATTAAAGTCACAGGCTTTAGTCTGTTAAGCGGCGGCAATGCCACCAACAGCGCCTTTGCAATTGTATTGCTCAAACCCTGGGGTGAACGTCAACATATTGACCGGGTGCTAACCGATATCCAAACACGGTTTTTCGCTATCCCCGCCGCAATGATAATTGCGTTCAACCCACCGGCCATTAGCGGTTTGGGCAATGCTTCCGGGTTCGATTTACGCATCCAGGCGCTGGAAGGACAATCGCCCCAAGCGCTGTCGCAGGTCACTGGCGCGCTGATCCTGGCGGCCAATCAAAGCCCGCTATTAACCCGGGTTTTTACCACCTTTAGCGCCTCGGTACCGGAAATCGGTCTGTCCATCGATCGCGAACGGGCCGCATTACTGCATATTCCCATTAGCCGAATCTTTGCCACCTTGCAGACAGCGATGGGAGGCGTCAACGTTGGCGACTTTATCCGTAACAACCGTATGTTTAACGTGCAGTTGCAAAACGATATGGATTTCCGTCAACAACAGGCACAAATTAACCAAATTAACGTACGCAGCGATACAGGCGCCTTAGTCAGACTGGGTAATCTGATGACGCTCTCGCCCGCGCTGGGTGCGCCATTTATCAGTAATTTCAACCAGTTTTCCGCAGTATCGGTAAGCGGTTCGGCAGCGCAAGGCGTCAGCTCCGGACAGGCGATGCACGAGATGGAACGTTTAATGGCCGAGCAGTTGCCTGCGGGTTATGGCTATTCTTGGAGCGGTATGTCGTGGCAAGAACAGCATGCCGGCGGCCAGGCAATTCTGATTTATACGGCTGCGCTAGTGTTTGCCTACCTGTTCCTGGTCGCGCAATATGAAAGCTGGAGCATACCCATGGTCGTCATGTTGTCGGTGATTTTTGCCATAGCCGGGGCCGTGGCCGGGCTGCGGATGATGGGATTTTCCAACGACGTCTATGCGCAAATCGGCCTGGTGCTGCTCATTGGGCTTTCGGCCAAAAACACTATATTGATTGTCGAGTTCGCCAAAACCCGGCGCGAAGAGGGAGCAAGTATTAAAGAAGCGGCGCGCGAAGGTGCCGAACAGCGCTTCCGTGCCGTAATGATGACCGCAATTTCGTTTATTCTTGGGGTAATGCCGTTGGTGCTGGCCACCGGGGCCGGTGCAATGAGCCGTCGAATTATCGGCATAACGGTATTTGGCGGGATGCTGATGGCGACAGCTATAGGAATAATGCTTATTCCAGCGCTGTATTTGCATATACAACGGCTGCGCGAATGGACCAAATCAAAAACATCGCTATAGCGATATAACTTGTGAGGTATATTTATTCAACAGTAGCAATCGAGAAACGATCACCGAGGCCATAAACACCGCCACCAGCAAGGTAAACCTCAAGGTGACATTATTGATATCATAAGCAGTCGAAAACAGATAAAACACACTATAATGTATAATATATACACCCACCATGGCAGGACTGATAAAACTGACCGTTTTAATAATAAATTTATTATGGATAATCAGGTTATCAAAAATAATAAAAATCAACAGGCAGAATATCGAGATAATCAATGGCTCCAAAAGATACCACGTCCAGGAACGGATTAAGACATGATTTGAGATAAGGCCCTCGTAAATGATGAATAAAACTGCCGCCGGAACGAGGCCGGCTCTTGCTGTCCACAACATACCAACCCTTTTGGTTAAGCGCTGCCCCTGAGCGCTTCCCAGGACTCGCCCAAATAAATAATAGGCAACTGAGAAAATAACACCATAGTAATCATAAAAATGGATAGCATACCAAGTATCACAAGGCGCGATCGATAAATGCAACGATACCGACAAAATCACCAAAAAAAACATCGCCAGGACCGCGCTGAACGGACGATACAATACCTTGGCCAAGATGGGATGGCATAGATAAATGATGGCAATCGATAATAAGACACCATTTTGCAGTAAATATCCGCGTTTGAACAAATTGGCATCCATAAATAAAAACAAAAGATTCCAAAATACCACTATCAAAAAAATTGATTTTATTTTTAAGAAAATATATTGAGTGCTAATTTTACGTTCTTCGTCGATATAACCAATAATAATGAAGAAAAGAGGTTTTGCTATCATTGATAAAAAATAGAATACGCTAAGGGTTTTATCATGCAGAAAACACTCATCATCACAAAGATGGCTGGTAGAATAATAGGTCACCGCTGTAAAACAGCTTACGCTTTTCAGAGCATGCAGACTGACATTATTCATAATTGTCAGCACATGTGAAGCAACCATGAAGAGTACAAACGCATTGCATAATTCACCTGGTTTAAAAAGGTAATAGAATATGGCGTGTGGATATTGCATAGCTGGTGAATTATAGCAGCGAAAGGTCTTTAAATTTGTGATTCAGCTCCCTTATACCAATCGTGATACCTGGAGTGAAAACGATACAGGATCTAGAGAAAAAAATAGCGTGTTCCGAGAGGTATTGATAACGGTGCGATACCCCCCCTTAAGCAGGCACTTTGGGGGGGCAGATGACTCATATCAGGGCTGGATGAATTCCATAGCGCTTCATAAATAGCAATAGCGCCTCATGAGATGAGTGATGATTTTCGATAAATGAAATTCATATGCTGGCCAAATCATTTACCGATCGCGAGTTACGAGTGCCGGCCGCCGCCATGGCTGTGCTCGCCACCCTTTTTACCGGCCTCCGACGCCTTTTCGGGATTGTTTTTGAAAGTACCGCCGCCGCTATGTTGGCCGCCTTTCTTACCTGCTTCGGACGCTTTTTGTTTATCATCTGCGAAGTTACCGGAACCGCCACGATGTTCAGCCATGTAAACCTCCAATATAAAGCAATTAAATAATTAAGCGACAAGCATTAAGGTTATACCTATTCTACCTGAGGCCTAATACTCGTTAAGTTAATGATTCAAACTAGCAGTCATCAACTCTTCTTATGTTAGACAAGGATGTTGAAAACCGCAAATAATAGCATATTCCCCTATTTAATCCTAAAAACTCGATAAATCAATTAATTGACGCCGCTATCTTATATATTATTACGTAAATTACTTATTAGCATAATATCAGTCATAAAAATTCCATATAAATCATATGAAAAATAAAAAGCCCACAATATATTAATATGCTTAGCAATATTTCATATATTCCGCGCAACAGCAGAAAGCCACGACCTTTTGTTATATTATTTGTTGTCTTAATTCAATGATTTGCATAAGCAGACGGCACGAGCCATATATCTCGTTTCAACGCGTTTTATGCATTTCTCGCCATTGCTTAATCATCTCTTTGGTAACATCGGTTTTATAACAAATCGGCATATAACCGCCTGGGCGACTCCAGGCACTCCGCTTGCCGCAGCGGCTACCATTGCTGGCCTGGTTGTAGGGACACGGGCAGTGTCCGGGATAGGATGCGATAGAGTTATTGATGATTTGTTGCTGTATCTGCTCATCGTTCACATTTTTGGTTTGGGCATAAGCGACAACCGGCGCACATAAAACTAGCCCTACCGACAAATAGAACATTCTCCATTGCGGCGACATTTTTGCTCCCAGATAAAGAAATATTCATCACTATAGTCCCGTTGATGTTAGCTTTTTTTGATAAAAATTAACTTATCTTGCCTGGTAGCACAAATAGTACAAGCCATGGGTGATGATGTGTGTTAAGGATACTTGAAATTTACTCATAAATTAGGGCTGCGATATGATATGTGAAACCGGAGAGTTAAGTTATTCCCAGGTTACTACGCTCTGCTTTGCCGCTTTTTTTGTGTTAGCCACCGCAATATGCTGGATACACGTTTGGTAGCAAGACCGTGAGTAACACTCCCTTCAACTAAAAACCTTGCTTGCGGATTCGTCGCGCGCGAGGCTTTTGCCGTCTTATGCAAGCTTTTGTAGCAACTCGGTACGTTTTTACTACACTCGCTTAACCTTATTTTTGTTATTGTATATGCGGCTTCCCCTATGAAGCCGTTCATTGTATTGATTTTTTTTGCCCGCATATCCGCTAGCGGGCTTTTTTTTCTAGCATCCCCGCGATCTAAAGCGCATTGTCCACATGCATTTCGAACTGACCCCAAGCAAATTTGAGAGGTAGACGCATGCAGGCAGGATCAATCTTGTCTATGGTTGAATGACAGGACAATGAAGGCGCATGTACTAGGCCGTATAAATTTGCTCAAGGGAAGCCGCCATGAAATACACTTTAATCCTTGCAGACCCACCTTGGCAGTATCGAGATAAATGCAAGGACGGCGATCGTGGAGTGGAATTTAAATATCCGGTGTTGACGATACAAGAGATCTGCCGGCTTCCGGTATGGGATTTAGCCGCTCCCGACGCCTGCCTGTTAGCCATGTGGTGGGTTCCGACAATGCCGACCGAGGCGCTAAAAGTGGTTGAGGCCTGGGGGTTCAGGTTGATGACCATGAAGGGGCTCACCTGGCACAAAACCAATAAATACAAAGGTAATTCAGCGATCGGCATGGGCCATATGACGCGAGCCAATAGCGAGGATTGTCTATTTGCGGTGCGCGGCCAACTGCCCGAACGCATGGACGCCTCAATATGCCAGCATTTTAGCGCCCCGCGCATGGATCACAGCGCCAAACCACCTGTGGCGCTTCAGATGCTGGAACGATTACTTGGCGACGTACCGCGCATTGAACTGTTCGCCAGAACCTGTACCGAGGGCTGGGCGCATTGGGGTAATGCCTGCGAAAACAGCGTTGAACTATGGCAGGCGCACACCGGCGTCAAGGAATATGGCGCCAGGTGTTGATTGTCCCTATCGAGCTATAGGCGCGCCACCATGAAACCTTCCGAACATCCGGGCGGCCATGATTGCCATCAACAACGCGCCGAGGCCGGCGGTAATGGCATCAGCCGTGACGCGCACATCAAAATATCCGATCCGATAGATCAGAAGATAGCCCAGCGCAAGGTTGGATGCGCCCCATAAAACATTGACGGTTGATGAGGACAATCCCTTGCCCGAAGGCGAGGCAAACGGACTCTGAAAAGACCGTCCCATCATTCCGCTTACGAAGTGTGGAATCGCGTTGGCAACAAACATGCCGCCCACGAAGTAAGCAAGGTATTGATACCATGGCATATGATTTCTCTCCATTCTTCATAACATCATGTGACGCCGCTTCATGCCGCAACGCGGTCAATGAGGCTCCCATTGCGTATTCGCGTATTCACAGGCTGACGGTATAGATAGCGAGATTCTCATTAACCAGCCAAACTTGCAAGTTTATCTTGCAAGTTTGGCTGGTTACATTCATCCTGCCCATACACTTAGCCACATTGCGTTTGAAAGATCATGCCTAGCAAAACCTTGGAACAAGACATCACCGAGCTCATGCATGCCGTAGGATTACTGGTCCGGCGTACTCGTAATGAATCCTGTGCGGACGAACTCTCCATGACAGAGTCGATGGTCATGTCGCGGCTGGCTAACGACGGACCCGCGACTACCGCTGCCCTGGCCCGCGCCGAAGGGATTAAACCGCAGTCAATGGGAACCACCATCACCGCCCTTGAAGAAATGGACATTGTCAAGCGCACGCCTCATGCTACCGACGGCCGACAGATGCTTATCGAATTAACGCCGAAGGGCCTTGAGTTACGCAAAAAGAATCGCGCGGCGAAGCAGATATGGCTGTCCCGCGCTATCGCCGAACTCTCCCCGGAAGAGCGCGACGCGTTGTTCAATGCTGCCGGAATCATCAAACGCCTGGCAGAGAAACCAACAAAATGAGCAAGCGCGCCAACGCGTCCGGCGGAATTGATCCCTTCGTTTGGAAAGTAGCCATCGTGGTTTTGATGGGATCCTTTATGACGCAGCTTGATTCCACCGTGGTCAACGTTTCGTTGTCAACCATCAGCCGCACCCTTGATTCGTCCGTTGCCACCGCGCAATGGGTCGTCAGCGGCTACCTGCTGGCCATGGCGCTAATGCTGCCGCTCAACGGTTGGCTCGTGGATCGCATTGGCGCTAAGCGACTCTATCTGATCTGTTTTTCCACGTTCACCCTGGCTTCCGTTCTCTGCGGCGTGTCCCAGACCATGAGCGAGTTGATCTGTGCCCGGCTATTTCAGGGGCTGGTGGGCGGCGTGCTGGCACCCATGACCCAGATGATGATAGCGCGCGTGGCGGGGAAAAACATGGCGCGCGTCATGGGTTACGCTGCCCTGCCTATCCTGCTGGCGCCAATACTTGGCCCGGTATTGGCTGGGACCATCCTGACCCATGCCGGCTGGCCCTGGCTGTTTTACCTCAACGTCCCAGTAGGTATTCTCGGCGTCGGGTTAGCCGTGTTAATGCTTCCGAAGGATCGGTCCTCGTTACGAAAGCGCCCATTCGATTTTCTGGGTTTTACCCTGATTTCCCCTGGTCTCGCCGCCCTCATCTACGGGCTGCAAAATGCCTCGCACGTAACGGATCGGTGGTTTCTGCTCGCCGGTGTCGTGTTGCTCGGGGGATTTTTGCGACACTCGCTACGCAAGGGCGATGCCGCGCTGATCGACGTGCGGATTTTTGCCAACCGCACGTTCTCAGTTGCCGCCACCACGCAATTTTTCGCTAATGGCATCATGTATGGCCGGCAGCTCGTGGTCCCATTATACCTGATCGCCGGCTGCGGATTATCCGCGGCGCAAGCGGGTTGGCTTATCGCCTTTATGGGCCTGGGCATGATGTGCTCGTTTCCACTGCTGGGATGGTTAACCGACAGATATGGCTGCCGCCTGATTTCCGCGGGAGGTGCGCTGCTGGCGTTGCTGGGCACACTGGTATTCCTGTGGATGATAGCGCATCAGTTCTCGGTGACGTGGGCGGTGGCAAGCCTGTTCCTGGCCGGCGCAGGACAGGGCACCATCAGCATACCGTCCATATCGGCGGCCTATTCATCGCTTCCCAAAGCGAGACTTGCCGTGGCTAACACCGCGTTGAACATTGCGCAACGGATTGGCGGCCCGATTGCTACCACCCTCTTGGCGGTGATCGTTTCATTGACGATGCATGGCGCCGCCAACGTTCCGCCACGGCAATTCTTGCTGACCTTTGTGATGCTTGCCGGCCTTCATCTACTGGCCTTCGGGGCGGCAACACGCCTTCCGCTACGAGTCGCCCGCGTATCCGAGAACTAATGCACCCATATAATACCAAGCATGAAGAACACGATTTCCTTCAATAACTCGCCGTATTTCAACAAAAGTAATAAACTGTCCGGTTTTATGTTCTAATTCAGTCTATTTTTAATCGCCGTTAAATTAGCAAAAATATGGCGAACATTTCCGGCATTCGATTAAGAAAGAGGATGCCGCGGCCCACCATCAAACTCCCCGCCCCGCATCTCATTAATTCAATACGTCAACCATCTAAAAATCACTATAAAAATCAACAAATCACCACTACTGGCGCGTAAATAATAACGTCAAGAATTTGTGCAGCGGCACTAAACAAAATTAATTAAAGTGATATAAAAATTATATATTTATTAAATTGATATACATATTTTTATATTCTGAAACGACCAAGCTATCACATTGCCATTTAATATCCTTTGACTTGCACTGTGGTTTATTTGTTTTGGTGAAATTATATATTTCATAAACTTGAAGTATTGTTTTATTTAGAATGCAATAATTAATAAATTCAGGGAAAGAATATGCCACACATTAATGGGAGCACAGTCAATCACGGAAATGGTCGGTCGACGACTACTGATTCGAGGGGGTCTATTTGTCATTATAGTGGTCCTTCGTCTACAACAGGTGTTTCAAATAGTTCGCATTCACCACATGGTAATGCGAGAGCTAATGGACCAGGCAATTATTCAAGCAACCATTCCATCTCAAGCACCTCATGGCAACAAAGTTTAACAGAGGCAAGAATCAGAGATTTGTGCGCCATGAATCAAGTATATGACCCTTCTATCCAGGATGCAGCCAGGTATGAGAAACAATCTAAAACAGAGTCCCAACAGCTTAAAGAGGATTTTGAATCTCAATGGCAAACTGATTCAGTTGAAATCGCTGAAAATCTTGTTAGGGCCGCCCATGCCCGAATTCCAGATAAAGAGCACCAACAGCGTGAAGCTGAAAAGTTAATACATGAAAGCTATGCATATCTAGATAATTTAAAACGGCAATTATCAATTTTGCCGAATAATAGTGTAGAAGACAAAGAACGCCGCTACCGCATAGAACATAACATTCATCTTATCGAAAAATTTCAGATACCGACACGGCAAAAAGCCTACGACATTCGGCATCATATCGTATGCCAAGCCTATTTTATTAAAGAGAAAACACAAGAACATCTCAGTGAACTTCGAGAATGCAAGGTAATAGAAAATCGGCGATCGGAGCAAAGAAAAGCCGAAGAAGCAGCGAAGCAGTCCAGTGAATTAGCTTGGACTTCTCAGCAAAAGCTTAATAAAAATGAAATCGCCGCTTGCGATACGTTAGTTTGTGGATTGGGTGTAAAAGCCGAGCAGATAATCAGTCAGTTTACCCAAGACGCCGCTTATAAAGCTGGTCAGTTGGTGGGGGTTGGAGCATCTGTTTTAGATACAGGTCTCGGTGTTGTGAATCTGGTCACTCACCCAATCGATACAACGGTGAAAGCTTATCAATTCGCTGTTAGCGATAATAAACTTGAGCAGATCGATAATTCATTTCGCGCAAAACTTGAACATAATCAATTGGAGCAAAACAAGGGAACTGTAGCTGGCGCTTTCAATGCTGGTCTTGGCGGTGGAAAACTAACAGCAGAAGTGACCACAGCCGCTTTAGTCGTGCCTGGCGCCGTCAAATCTGCCATTACCGGTGTGCAAAAAGTTGCCGCCCTAGTTGGCCCCGCCCATGCTATCCCGATTGCAGGTACATCTATAACTATTCCTGGCAGGGTCTTAGGTGAATACTCCGCTGTCAATCCTGGTCCATTGGTTGCTAAACAAGTAGAAACCTTTGCTGGAGGCAGATATTCAGAAATTGTTTTGAAAGAAAATGTAAAACTATATAGAGCAGGTACTTCGGAAGTGCAATTCGGTCAGTATTTTAGCCTAGACAAGCCTAGGGGGATGGTGCAAGTGCGAATTGACAAGGCTTTATTACCAGAGTGGCCAACCGGAGCAAAATCGCCCATAGATACTGTTTACACAATGGAAGTGCCAGCTGGGTCTAAAGTGTACCTAGGAGAAGTAGGGACACAGTCGGGTTTCTATGTTGGCGGAACCCATCAGGTAATTATACCTTCATCGTGGGATCTTCCGGGCATTAAAATTTTATCAAGCGAGCCATTGAAATGAAAAAAATCATGGAACTTAAAATCGTCATCAAAGAAATGATACCAATGCTGAAAGATTCTTTATATCACGATTTAGCGAACACCTTATCTCAGCTGTATATCTATTTAGATGACGATCCTGAAGAAGCAATTTATAGGCTTCATTCACTTTTTGGCGGAATGGGTTCATTAAATGATGTCGTACTGCAAAAAAATGGAAAACCGCTTGTTGCCCCGAATAAGAGGTTCAATCAATTGAGTAACACTCTTTATAATTTATGCGTAACACATTAGATTCTATCAAGTTATAATAGATTTCATTCTACTCATATGACAACTCCCCCTGGGATGCGGATGTAGTCATTCCGCACAACTCGGCACCCGTCAACTTTGGCAACAACGCTGCTGCCGTGAACTGGTTTAATGCTTTCATCAACGGTAAGCGTCAACCCAGTGGCGTATTGACACTTATCTGGCAAGCATTGTGAGGTTCCCAGGTAGGAGATCTTTACTCTTATTGATGGGATGAGCCGCGATAATCACCAGCACATGGCGCAGACCGTACGCCTCTGTCTCCAACCCGTTCAGTTTGCAACTGCCAATCAGCGTGTACATCAACCCCGCCCGCCCGGTCGCCGCCCCTGTCCGAACCCATGAACAGGTGGTTTTTTTCGGCCCAGGCTCACCACCCGCAGCGCGCTTCGCGCACCGATTGTCGTTCCTCGGCCGGACGCGCCCCGATGTCCGCTTCGATCGCATAGAACTTAACGGTCGGCACTGGGCGTATGCTTACATATACTGTCCGGTTTTATTTTCTAATTCAGTCTATTTTTAATCGCCGTTAAATTAGCAAAAATATGGCGAACATTTCCGGCATTCGATTAAGAAAGAGGATGCCGCGGCCAGCCACTGATGAATTATTTTTTCAATGTTCCTTTCAGGAATTACTTTCATATTAAGAAAAACATAATAACGCTAGAAGTAATTGTTTTTTTATTATTGTATTTCATATCATTTCAGGATTGGTTGCACTAATTGCTTTTGGTACGCGATTATTTATATTAAGGCTTTTCAAATCGCAATAACCCCATTTTTGTCAGTCGGCTACGCCAGCGGTCTTTCCGCCGCCGGTCGCGTCATTACCTCGCCTCATTAGGCATATTCTGTTTTCCGTACGGTTAGCTATATCTTGCCGCGCGGGCTCTAAATAGCTAAAGAAGGAAACCGGGTGAATCAAAACATGGAGTGCCTAACTAGCGTCGTGCCGGCGATGTTGATAGTGGGTTAATCACGTCTGGCACGCCACCGTCGGAATGGTACGCCCTACTGGATTCGAACCAGTGACCTACGGCTTAGAAGAGCTAAGTATTAACTAACTAATCATTAACTTACCGCATCCCGCCGCGCTCACACGTCCCAAGATGCAGGAAGATGTAAAACGTTGCATTACGTTGCGACGCGTTACCTGTCCCAACATCGTCCCACCTCAAATACTAGGACCCTTATCAAGCTTCTCGCCGCCCATCCCGTTAGCGAATGCTAAAAATGATCATTTCATAAATTGGCATTCGCTGGTACCCTTGTTGTGTTTTAGATAATTACCCTGGTGTACTTTGCCTGCCTGAGCATACGGCGGGCATTTTTGTTTGTACTCAAACCCCCGGCCCATCATCGAACTCCGCCCCGCGCATATCGTTTACGCAATATGTCACCACGCCGAAAATGTAGACCCCCTCCCCCTGTTCAAAATCCACCAGATCGACCAGTTGAATATATCCAGTGTCCAGGCGCTCCAGTCCCACGGCTGGATGCAGATGTAGCCGGCGCACAACGCGGCACCCGTCAACCTCGGCAATCACAACGCTGCCGTGAACCGGCTTAATACTGGCGTCAACGACGAGCAATGCATCCTTGAAAATGCCCGCATGTAGCAGCGTTCGGTCGGAGCGCATCAGAAACGTTGACGCCGGCCGCACGATGCAAAGGTCGTCCAGGCTGATTGAGTTCTCTACGTAGTCCGCTGCCGGGGATGGGAATGCCATGATGAATGCCTAATTACTGTGATTTTGTACAGTATAGTCGCGAGCGTGTTGGGTTGTGAAGCAGGCAGAATGATGATCGCGGTAGGCTATTGAGTGAGGGGAGAATTTAGTTTTTGCGAGGCGTTACGCAGGAATGAGCGAGGATGGTTGAGGCGCGAGAACGGAGCCGATAAGTTAGCCCCGTCTCGCTGTGCTTGTAGTGATTGGGCCGTAATGGCCCATTTTTAAATTAATTGTCTGAAAAATAATAATAAAGCCAAATATCAGAGAGTGTAGTTGCTACAAAACTTATATCAGATATGGTCGTTCCATTTGCTGTCGTTCCGTCGAACCCGAAAAATCTTAACGGAAATCCCGGCCTTGGGCCATATTCAGATTTAAGTTTACTTAATAGCGTGTTTGCTGCATTAACAGTTGATGTCGTTCCTGCTAGCAGCAACGAGAATGCGGCGAACGTGATCGTGTTCGCGCTGCCGCGCCGGCTTTCAGATATACAATAATCGATCTCCTTAAATCCCCCCATGCCGCTAGTTGCTAGCATTATGTAATTTACCAAATCAAACGCTGGGGTGCGCCCAGCCATCTTTTCTGCAAACAGGTAATTGTTTACGGCGTAAGCCTGATAATGCAGATACATTGCTCCAGCCAATACATCAGAAGAGGTATCAGTAACGATCCCCTCAATACGCATATAACTTGAACGACTTGTTATGATTGACTCAAGCGCGGTGAGCGTTGCTAAATATGCTCCAGCACTGTCTTGTCCAGCATAAATGGCTAATGCCAGCGCTCGCATGGCAGCAGCATTACTGTTGCTGTTTCCTGTATCGCTAGCCGAACCATTCAATGGAATGCCAACACCACCCAATGCGTTGAATTTTGTGACCAAGGCATCCGCCAGGCTTTTTATACCCGCCTGCAATTCAGCGATCTTCGCCGCGTCGTTATTTTTTACAGCTAGGTAGTACAGCCATTGCAATACTGGAATAGACAGACGAGAGGCAAATTGGAGCACCATACTGCCAGAGGTATATGCCGCACCTATTGTTGCCAGCGTACCCCAGCGAGTCGCTATATAGGTTTTAAAATTGCTGTATATTGTCGCAAAATCACCTCTGCCGTAGGCCAATAGGTTCATGATGTCGGCAGTATACGAATGATAAAGCAGGGTCGTAGCAGTACCTCCGCCGTATGCACTAGCGTCAGCACTATTCCACCAGGCCATAGAGCCACGCACATGACGCGCCATTGTATCCAGTGCATCCTGGCGCGATACGGCCACAAACGGGCTGTTACCTGCATAGCCAATAGGACGGTTATGCACCTGACTGGCGATTGCTGTTTTGTCCGTTAATGAATTATTTCCGTCAATCCAAAATTCATTGGTCCACGTCCATCCCATCGTCACCGGCCAATTTAAAAACGAATAATCGGTTGCGCTGGTGTACACCCATCCCGCATAAGCGCGTACGGACGTTGTTGTGGGATTGATAAACGTTGCTCGCACCGGACGTAGCGGGCCGTAGGTGGTGCCATCGCGGTGCACATCTCCGTTTGCCCTGATGAGGATAGATGACCAGTTCTGATTGCTAGTCGAGTCAGCCCAAGCTGCAGTCAAAACATTGTTGTCGTATGCGTATGCGGCATCACTCAAGTTGCACCGCATTGAAACACCGTACAGTAGCCCAGTCGCGATTTGTGTCACGGCAGTTACCATGGTGTAAATTTTGCATTTGCCGTTTTTAAACATCCGCGTGCGGATCCGTGCCTTTAACGCGCCAGCCGCAATGCCGGCGAATGCGCTGTTAAACACCACCGTTTCGACCTCTGTAAACACAGGCCCGGTATTAACCATGCGCAATGTTGGTTTGTTGTCAAAAGCCACTTCACTGGATGTGCCGGAAACCAACCCCGAAATATACAGTATTGCTGTAATGTTGTGTGTAGTGCCGGTGGGGTCAATAATCGATCGTAACTGATATTGGTTCGAACCGGTAAAATTGTAAACCCATCCATCTACCGAAACGGAAAAATCACGACCATTTCTTGTCAGCGCCGGCGACACATAACTGCGCATAGGCCGATTATAAGCCCTCAGCTCATAATATTTTTTTGCACCCGCCGCCAGCGAGTCCATAAAAAACACCGACCCGTCACGCAGTGAATTTTCATAATGAAATCCCATATTGGACTGTTGACGAGGATTGCAGTGGAATTCATCAGCCCACTGACAGGGGTGCTCGTTACCATCGCTGTCGGTTAAAACCAGGCAATCCGATGATGCTACCTGCCCTGGATTGAACGATGATCTGATCTCAAACGGATAATTGCTATGCGCCTGAGATGTGCTATTAACAATATCGGCTACACTGCGAATATAAGCCCCGGTATCAACTGGTGCCGAGACCGGTTGCCGACGGATGGAACCTTTCAATCCGCCGCTGCTTAAATATGAAAAACTATATGCACCCGCTGGCATGGCTATAGCTAGCAGATGGCTATCTAATGTAACCGACTGATTGGTGCCAGTGTATGCAACAAATTGACAATCTGCCGCCAAGGTTTTCAAATAGCGGTCAACAGAATATTTATCTGTAGCGTCATACCCTAGCGCGGTCAGTTCCGCAGTGGTTAACATAAATTGCACTTTGTTGTTATCCGCGTGCCCACTGACTGCACGCTGGGTAGTTGTCGCGGCATTGTTGGCTATCGTTGGATAAAACAGCCCGCAAATATCAACGCAAACGGGCACGGTATAATCGTATGCAAGGCCGCCGAACCCTGCTGGTAGGTAATATCGAATCCTCAGCATCCCGGCAGCTGCGGACGCAAGGGTCTCCACCGCTAAATCCCTAAACCGGAACGGCTTATATAGAGACGATAAGGTGTTACCCTACAGGGTAGAGGCGCCGGGAAAATACCGTCGAGAAATCTCGGTTCCGTCCTTCAACACGGTAATGCCGTTCACATTAGCCAGCGTGCCATTTGTCGATAATTCAGTTAAAAATAGTGCCGCACTGTCTGAGACGATCAACCCGGAGGCCTCAGCTAGATCACCGGAGAATACTTTATTTGAATAACCGTCGAATGATGATTTTTTACTTAAATCATCAAGTCCATTTTCTGCTGTTGGAATGCGCGATGAATAAAGTGATGCGTTAAAAGTAACGCCGGTTGTTACATCTAATGAAAATGCACCCGCATCTACAACAGCATAATCAACAAAATTTTCTGTGGATTGCACAGAACTGGTAAGGCACCAAAACACGAGCGCGCTGAATGTTGCGATGTAGGATTTAACACCGCTATCATCCAGCGTAAAACCAGCGCCAGTAATAAGCGCATTAGGAATTGCCAATTGAATGCCGCCAGCTGAATGAGACGACACAGAACGCACCGTAACAGTTGATGCTGCGGTTTGCGTGGTAGGAGAAAAAACATTGTTTTTATCCTGAACGTTATAACCACCAATCGCTAAAGTTTGATTTATCATAGTAAACGCGTAACGAACGCGCACAATACTTGTATCATAAGAAATTTGAGCTGGCACAGCACCAGTAATATCCTTATAAGCATACGGAGAGGTTTTAACCCCAGCCGATACGCTTTCACCAGGAAGTATAGCCGGCTGGTAAACAGTTGTTCCCGCAACTTTTACAGTAATACCGCCTGGAACGCCGACAGCATTACTATTTACTAGGCTATTAATGATTAAAGCAGATCTCTCTGGGCAAAATTGCGCCGCAACCGCCGCGGTGATCCCGTTTAGTTGTAGCGTGTTGAACACATGTTTAATGTGCTTTGATTGATTACCAATCTGCACTGAATTTGTCAGATTTGTTGCCGTGACATTATTATTAGTGGCCCGTAGACCCGATGATACGCTCGACGCCACCGCATCCACCGCTGCCTGCCCCGACAGCTTCGCTACCGCTACAGCCGCCCCGGACACGTTTTTATACAATATCGCCGCTGTACTCGCTCCTGTACCCTGCGCGACATAGAACGACTGGCCGTCAGTAGTTGCAGCCAGTCCAGCGATGGTGCCGTCAGGGTCTTCGGTAGTGATGGTGAATACACCTACGGCTGCGGCGACGAGCGTGGTCGTGTCGGTCAGAGATTGCACGGTGGACTTGTCAGATGCTACCACGGCCGCGTTAGCAGTAGAGGTATCAATGGCCTCTTGTGCGATCGAGGTTAAGCCGTCAATGCGCTCGGCTAATTGAGCTTGTAATACTGGCACGACTTCGCCAGTGCGCAATGGGACCGTACCTTCGGGGTTATTTATGAACGAATCTAAAACTTGGACGTTATCGCTTAAATCCATCATCGTATTTGAGGGAACCTGGTTGCCAGTATCATATCGAGTAGCCATTTTCAACACCCATATTAATTAGCTGATAGCAGTAGGGGTTATCATGCCCCGCTGAACCCCAATTGGCTGTGCCGCATAAAACGCCGCGTATACTGCATCAGATGCGGATATCCCAGCCTGATTAGGCCACTCCGCAAGATCGGGCTGGGAATCAAAAATTGCAATTATCACGGCTTTACTATTGTCAGAATATACTGCGTACATAGAGTGTTCCCTTAAAATTCGTATCCGTTGATGCCGACTTGCCATGACCACGCCGTGCCGCCGCTGTAACCAAAGCTGTAATAAAGCTTTTGCGGAGTCAGCAGTGGCAACCCACCGAAATATCCCTGGACTGAGCTGGAATTCGTCGAATAACCCCAGACTTGTTTACTCAATCCTGATACGGAATCACTGGACGCGATACCATAAATTGTTCCGGAACCGGTTGTTATTGCCGCTGCGATGAACCCATCTATGGTTTTTGCATTCAACGGAACAATATTAACCAACGATACACTGCCATTTGTCACAACTGCTGTGGAAGTCACAGCAGACGTGTTCTGAAATATTGCCTTTCGGTTAATTAATTGACCATATATAAGTTGTCCAGATGCATTAGTCGGCCACACAGCAACGAGCGCTGATGCTGTATATCCTGATGGCATGTTGATGCCGGAATACACCTCATTTACTTTCACTGATGTGGCATTTTTTGCCAACAGCGCTGCAGTTTGAGTTGTCGGATTGTAGATCACATACAGCGCAACAAAACCGGATGCTGGCGCAGTCCCGGTATCCATCCCACCCGCACCAGTTGCTGCCAGGTTGACGGCAAGATTGATGGAATTTATTCGGTACTGAATGCCACCCAGCTCAGTTTCTACGATTAACTCATCAGCGGTAAAGGTTTGTGATGCCGAGACTGATGAGCAAGTCATCACCGCATTCCTTGACTGCCCAATGGTGCCCGTCAGCCCTCTGCCTAAACTAAGGTTTGCGAGAGTCTGAGCAACGGCATCCGCGCCAGCAGCGGCAATCTCTGAGAGGTTGTTGGTTTTTTGGAGAAATAGAGATTTTAACGCCGCGATGACTTGTGCGTCATTGGTCGGATCAAGTGATAATCCACCAGCTAAAACTGCATTGACCAATTCGCGCTGAATTGTGTTAAACCATGCGGCTGGGAGTATTGTCGGTGAAACGCCGCCGGCGACATTGCCATCAGTAAATTCGCCATCAGTGTCCGCTGTATCAGTTATGCTGCTAATTTTTTGCATGAGGATCCCTCGCCGGTAAAAGCGATGTAATTTAAGAAGGATATTTAGCTATTCAATGCGGAATCTAATATGGTTGCCATCGAGTCAGAAATTATATAAACGTTCTCATCGACAAACGGAAAATAGGTATAACCAAATTTCACAATAGTGTGAGATGGTGTTAATGAATTTATTCTGCACTCTAATTGCTTGTTACCCCATGACCGTAGCGGGTCCCCACAATAACTTAGCCCGCACCGCGCATAAACCAGCGTTATTGATTCCGCATTCACCCGCCAAGTTAGCGGCCAGTCCTCGCCATTTATGGCATCACCGCAAGCAGACATGCCGGCGCGCGCCTGGCGAAACTCGGTGATCGTAATGTTATACCCGAGTGCCTTAGCTACGCTGATAAAATAGGCTACTGACTGGCCACCCGAGCTAATTAGTTTTGATACAACCGCGTTTTGCCTTTTCGATATCGTATCAACCTCACCGATCGAGCAATCATCCGGCAAACCCAGGGTACTTTCCCACTCAGGAAGCATTGTTACCGCAGTTTTGGGAAAAAGGTTTGTCAGCAGAGACATGGCGTCACTATCAATTTGTTGAAATGATTTCGCTATCGCCCGAGAAACCGCAGACTGTATCGCATCGCTATCCCTTGGCCAAACAAGCCCAGTGGGCAATAACGACTGAAAAGCCGACGCATAATCAGAAACGGAAAATTGGCTCATGTGAATGACACCCCGCCGCGCACCGGCATTTCCCCCGTCCCCATCACGATATTGGCGGCCGGCGTAGTGATCAAAAAGCCCTCCGTTCCAGATATCGCCCCGATCGCCAAATTAAGTGCGGATAGCAGGATTTTCCCGCCCGGGGAGCCATCTTCGAAAAAAACCTCATCGATGGCCGACTTGATTGAGGCCACTACATCAGCAGAGGCTGTTGAAATTCCATTTATTACAAAATCGACGTCATGCCGGATTGGTGAGCAAATATAAACTAGCGCCGTGACGGGCTGTAGCGGGTAAATATAATCAGCGACCGCCAGTTGATTACCCGTGGCTTTCGCACCAGCGTAAGATTCAGCAGTGGCCACGCCATCGGTGCCAACCGGAAAACCATTGTTTGTGGTATCGGATCCGTCACACATGATGTAAACGCCTACGGTGCCAATACCCATGAGCCGTGGCGCCGTCCAGGCGCGGGTAACGCCGGCGACTGACAACGCCCACCCCTCATAGTCCGAATCATTACCACCCTGTGGTGTATTACTGTATGCGGCAATCACCCTGGCCCGGAAAACTTCTTCATCTTCAATATCAGCACCACCAGCAATAGCAACAACTGCTGTCGCTTGGCTATCTACACCGGATATTGCTTGATCAAAGGTCAGGATAGTGCCGGCGGCGGCATTGCCAGATGCCCCGCCACCTGTGGTATCAGTTGATGCATCCAGCAGGACCGCCGTAATAGCCCCCACAGCCGTCCCATCAGAGCCAATGGTTACTGATGTGTCAATCGTGTATTGATAGCCATCACTGCGATTTAAAACTGATCCAGACGGTACTGGAGTGCCCACGGTGCCAGTAATAGCCAATTGAGCACAGGTGGCGGCGGTGGCGGCTTTCTGATATTTGTCTTTGAGCGCACCCCAGGCAGCAAGATAATCATCCGTCGCGGTAAACGGTACTGCTTGCTTTGATATCCAATCCAAATAGCCATAATGGAGGTAGGCCATGCCGGCGTCCGCATCACCCATAATTTTCAGGTTTGAAAACCGCAGTAACGTCCCTATGCTTTCCAATTCAGTTTGAATAAATGCCTGATTGCGCTGGCGCAGCTCGGTCAGCGTCGGGCGATTATATGGCATAGCTATTTCTCCCAGACCCAGCCGAATTTAGCCGATACCGGATCCTTGCTTGGCTGCTGATAAACGATGGTGAGATAAAGCCTGGTGGGGTAAACAATCTGGGCGGTTGCGGTGATGCTACTCACGACTTTGTCATCAATTAGCCACTGCAACGCCTCTTTCGCGTAATCCTCGGCTTTCGTGGCCACTTGCGTGGTGAGTTTTTGTCGTTTAAGGAGCCAAAACCGGGAGCCGATTGGGTAATCCGCGTCAGTATCACCCCACCAGCCCCGCCGATCTGATCCATCGATTGAATCGTCACTTCTGGCCAGGCGATCGGTGAACAGGCTGAGCAGTATTGCTGTTTCTAAATCGTCGCCCGTCTCCAGTCCACCAGCCACTACCGACCAGTCGCCGGTTATTTTGTCGGCATCCCATACTGTTTTGATATCGGTCATTCAACTAACTCCCCGGGCGCCTTACTGGTCAGCGTTGAATCTCCACTATGTACGTGTTCTACCTGGTGGTTATGCGTGTTATAGGTTTCACGTAGAGTTTTGAGCGTCGTAGTATTGCTGGCCGAGTTATCGATAATGTCACCAGAGACTTTGAGCACCGGGGTATTCATCTGAATTTCGGTGGCCGCGTTTATCGTCACGACTGTGGCATTATTCACGGTAACCGGCTGGCCCTGGGCCTCTACGACAATCCCGGCTTCCGTCAGCTTAACGTATTGTCCCCATTGGTCATAAATAACCGTCTCACCATCAGCCAACCCGGTATGACGAAACCCTTGATGATTGGAACCGATAATGACGGCGTTTGAGCGATCACCACCTAGGAATGCCAGCACAACATCTGTGCCAACAGGCAACCCAGATGAAAAACCGAATTCTGCCATTCGAGGGGTATTGCTACGCACTTCCATTTGTGTCTGATACTGGACGTTCTGTGCCACGCCGGCGTCGGATGACCCGGTTACCTTACCAAGGCCCAACATCATTCTAACCTGGCGATAAAGCCGGGAAATACTCCCATCAACATCACTCATCGCGTCAACTCCGGGACCACCTGATAAAATTGGTATGGTTGGACAGTGAAAGCCTCGGGAGGCATGATGACCATCTGTGCGACCGTTCCTCGCTCATCTTTGATGTACGTCACTTCCGATAATAGCCAGAGCAAATTTTTCAGGCCAAAAACAGGGATATTTATGGGGATCAGTGTATTGGGTGTCCATAATGTTCCCGCGCTATCCCTCCAGCTATCTACAGTGACCTGTAGGTGTTTGGACCGCCCGTAACGTCGATTCATTTCCCAGTTTATGCAGTCCTGTGCTTTGTCGTGAGCCACCATCGTGCTTTCAACTATTACGATGTGGTTTCGATAGCGCATCGTTAATGCTTCTGGATCTGTTGCGGTCGCTTTGGTTACTGCGCTGTAATTTCCGGTCATTGGCGTGATGGATAACGAAACGCCAGTATAATTAGAAAAACGCTCATCAATGGACGACTCATAAGCGGCGTCTTGGATATTGACACCCTGCTCTACGCCACTTGCGGCTTTTTTGGTGCCTACGCGGGTTAGGTATAAATTACCGTCGGGTAAATCATAATAAAGGAACGCCGCCCAACGGCTGATGCGATCAATGATTTCTTGAGAGCTTTCACCCCAATTTAGTGTAAATTGCGGTACGGTAGCCATGCCCGTAACGTCAGTGGATACCGTGATCCCATAGGGGCTTGCAAGTCTTTGGGCAATCTGTAATGCGGTGGCGTTGCTGATAACGTTATTTGGCCACTCTGCTGAGCAATCAACCAAGTCTTGGCATTTGCTGCGTCCTATAGCCCTCACTTCATGCCGTGATCGGCTAATCATCGGCGCCCAGCGATCAACATAGCCAGTTAATGCCAGGTCAGCCCCCAATTTAACCACACAGGGATCACCTGGTTTAACTAATTGCTGTTCATTGCTTCCCGGATAATAATCCATCAGAGATAAATCAAAGCTACTGGGAAGCCGTTCTATACCGCGCGTGACCCGCACTTGATCCCAACCAGATATTATTTTCCCACCAACAGATAGCGTTAAGTCATCAGTCATGAGCTTAGGGCCTTAAATCTTATGGGCATAAAAGCAGGATGTATCGGATCGCCCATCTTTATCAAAGACTCCGTTCTACCTGCATCCTGATATAGTCGATTTGCCAGTGTTAATGCAGGGAGTGGTTTAGAAAAATTAACGGTCGTCAGCGCCGCTAAATCCGCCCCCTTATCCATCAGCGACGTGAGAATAGTTGAGCGCAGGTTTTGCATTTCTGAATAAGCGTCATCAAAGCCAATATCGGCCGCCGACACCCCGGCTGCGTCCACTGCGGTGATCACTCGTTCCAATATCGCTATTGCATCATCGTAGCTTTGCGGGCTGTACTCTGATGCGGCATAGGCCATTGCGCTGGCGCACATGACGTTAAGATAAACGTTGGTAATATTTTGGATTAAAACGTCACTGGATTTTGCGTAATAGGTCGTATCAGAAATGGAGGATAAATTTTCTAGTGCTTTAATCAAATCATAAATACTGGGTATGCCATCTAGCATGGCCTGAATCACGGCCTGTGCATTGGTTGGATATTCTTCAATTGTGGTGGTGTTTGACAGAACTAAAATAGCGGCAGTAATTGATGCTCGATTTTCTATTGCCGTGGCAACCTTTTGAGCCGCAAGCGCCGTATAGCCTGTTGTATCGGCTTGGGTTGTTGTCGTACTTGTTGCCCCAGATGAATTACCACCGATAGTCCCGGTATTATAACGCCCATAATGAGTACTACCGAATGTAGACTTAAACATATTGCTCAAGTTTGTAGCTTCATCAGCAATACCCGTTACCATTCCTGTCCAGAATTTTATCGTTGCTTTTATTGTTTTTATAGCCTGCGTGACCGTCCGCAAATCACCCCGTATTTCTGCGATAAAGGAAGCGGCTGCTTTTGATGCAACGGACAACCATGAGGTTTTTACTGTCGAAACCGCTTTTTTTGCATCGGTGATCGCAAAAACCTTAATTCCCGACTCAATGACCGTTAACGAAAATTCAAATACACGACCCGCCATTCCTTCATTGATTCTTAATCCACCCTCAGGAATACTCACCGTCAGCTCACCCAGTGTGGGGTGAACTAGCGTGCCGGGGCCATTCATTTCACATGCAGCCACCAGCGAATCCCGCTGTTTCATCACGTCGGCGGCGGTATAAAGCAGGCTGCTTTGAATGATGAAGCCACGTAGCGTCAATTTCCGCGTTGAGCGTCCAATGTCCTCTACCCAGGCCGTATCGCGGTAAGGGTACTCATGCACTGCCTGCCGGCGGCCAAACTCACCTTGGCCTGCTTTGACTGCAAATGGCACGCCACGGAACGAAGCGGCATGAAGATGCTCTGACCATTTCCAACTATCTCCCGAACCACCCAATAGGGATGATAATTCATTGCTTAAAATAGACATAGCTTTCTCCATAAAAAAACCCGCCGAAGCGGGTTAGTAAATATATTTATTTTATTTCATTTTACTAACCGTCATTCCTTCTACATTTATATAATCTAATTCATAAATGTCACCCACGGTAGAACTTATAAATGCTCTATTGCTATCTATAATTTTAAATGATTGAATTGTAATATTTTTCTTAGCAGAAACAGATGAATTTATATTCATAACACCATAACATAATGTCTCTTTATTACCATAAAATTCATTAGCGGTTTGAGAACACTTTTCTATATCAGTAAAATATCCATGCAAAAGATAAAATACCGATATCAAAATTATAGAAGAAATAGCAGCTACCAATCTCATTATCTTTCTTTTAATAGATGGGGTCTTACTAAATGATTGATAAAGACATACTAAAAACAAAACAAATAAAATTATTAAATAAGTCATAATTTCAATTCCTTTTTAGTAAAGGAACATATTAACAATAATTATTATTGTATTGCTACTGATATGACATTGAAGCGGAGATTTTTGCCCCTTCTGTATTGATGATCCGCTTCTCACCAGTCTGGCTGTTGATGATTGTTAGCTCAATTTGAGTCTTGCTGTCTTTCATGGCAGCAGCGATTGCGTTAGCTATGTCCTGTGCAGAAGATGAAGTAGTTGTAGCCGCTGGCTGTGGGGCATTGATGTTAGTTAGTGGTTGTTCAGAATTAATTCTATACGGTGGCGTAACAACCGGATTGCCGTCCCCTGGTGAAGGTTGAGGGCTAACAGCCGAGTAACCCGGTAAGCCCGGCATAACTCGATCAAGGTAGTCCCTCGTTTCCTTGGGTGCATGATAAAGTCCGTGCGCCTTAACCCTCGTTGGGCCCCAATTATAGGCGGCAACGGCCTTGGCTACGTCACCATCAAACATTCTCAATAAATCAGAAAGATATTTAGCCGCAGCTTCGGAAGATTTTCCAAAGTCCATTCTATCGGCGCGGCTATTTAGTCCGTAATCCTGGCCTGTATCCGGCATAAATTGAAATGGCCCCTCAGCTCCAGCATTAGAGTAAAGATGCTTTCCACCGCCGGACTCTGCCTGGTAGACCCGGTTCAATAGCCCAGACGGCAACTGATATTTTGTCTCTAACTGCGGGAAGAGGTTTCCTCCCTGGCTATTACCGTTTCCGTTGCTTTGTGAATTGTACGCTGGAGGCTGGACATAAAGCTTTTGCACATCGTTTTTCAACTGCTGCGCCTGCCAGATAGGGCCGTAATAACCCTGCATTTTATCTCTCAAATCATCAGAGGCATATCCCAAATAAAGATCTGATTTTTCCTTGAAAGAGAGTGTGTTTTTGAATTTTTCATCACCTTGGGCCTGGCGCAACACGTCAGCCTGTTTCCCCCCTTTATTCCAGCCCAAAATAGAACTTACGGCTACATTGTCGGGGCCGTTAACCATCAACTGCTTGACTTCATCGAGAGAGTTTTTAACTAACTCTGATTGCCCGAGCCATGCCTGGGATTTCATCAGCATGCCGTCCCATGCGGCGCCGATCTGATTGATATTATCGCGGAAAGCCAAGGAATTTTGAATATCCTGGGCGCTGAATATCAACCCATCACGCTGCGCTTGGTCCTTTAAGCGTTGGATTTCATCCCCAGACTGACGTAAATAATTCAGCATTTCAGGTGATAACCCAGCTTTATCACCAAAAACAGCTTGTAACGCCGGTGGTAGTAAAATCAGCTTGCTGTGCATATCTTCCAAGAGGCGATTCATATCCACAACGCCCTGATCGTTGTAGTTAAGGTCGATTCCTTGAGATTTAAGCAGCCCCTGGAATTGCGGGTTAAAACCCTGAATGGCATTATTAGCCCGGCTAAAAAGATCTGTTACCGAGCCTTCTGCCTTATCTCGCGCGGCGCCATTCTCAATCATGGCCCCGGTGAGTTGCTGAAAGGCATAAGTGGTCATTCCGATGTTTTTTGCTGTTGTTGCTATACGATAGCCATTGCCGGCGAATTGCACTACGCTATCTTTTACCATGCTGATAACTTTAGCGACGCCACCTAGGCCTACAGTCAATCCTGCAACCATTTTTAACGGTGGTACTATATCGCCAATAAACTGGACACTATCCCGTGCATTTTTTGAAATATTTTGAAATCCAAGTCCTAATTTATTCAAGCCGTCTACTGACTCTTGCCCACCTAACTTCATTCCGTCCTGGGTCTTATTCAGGGCGGGAAGCAGGTTTTTGACCGCCTCGTCAATGCGCTGAATAGATGCGCTAACCTGATCATCAGCTTTCAGCTCAAAATCAAACGAATTGGCCATTATTTATTTTTCCTCTCAGAATTAATCCGGTGCGCCTGATCTACCCACCAGCAAAGCCTACTCCATGTCATAGCCTCGGCATCAGCCGGACCCCACCGGTAATATAGAGTTACATCGGCGATTAACTCTTGCCATTTTCCACCGTTGGGGAGTAGTTCAAAAAACCCAGCAAATATTCCTCGCATGCTTTGTAGTCAGTAAAGGCCAGTTTTTTTACTACCTCTTGCGGGATGCCGGACAATAAAGTAATAAGAAGGCCCATACCCCCTAACGAACCCGTTTTTGCTTGTTCATTATAAAATTGCTGGACCTCAATCAATGCCGGCTCATGCAGATCAATGGACTCCCAGGTCTGATTACCAGACTTATCCGAAACGGGTTTAACCAGCGTGATCGTTTTATTTCTTTCAAGTTCTGCCATAATTAATTCTCCGTTACCGATGGGCCTTCCCATTTAACTGTGAAGGTTGCTTCCATTGAGTCAACCTCCTGCGAATCTACCGCCCACAACCCGCTACCGATAATGGTTTTGCCGTTGGCTAATTCCATGGTGACCGTGACATTGGTTTGATCGTTGAAGTCTGCAACGGTCAACGCACCACTATCTCGTATTTCGGCGGTGATAAAGCCAGGGATGAACGTTTCTTTATAGCCTTGTACGCCACTCCCGCCGCTCATAGTTTCGCGTTTTACTTTGGACACGCTATAGCCAAATTTACCGCCAACCATTACCGTGATGCCATCGCAGGCAATGTAAGCGATACCCGCCAGGCGATTAGTTGTATCTGCCATGATTGTTCCTTATGCTGACGCCTGTAGGCGGAACTGATTAAGCAGCGCGAAAATGCGGAGCTGATTGATTAACGTGCCATCCCACAACACATCTACCCGATTCGGATTGCTGGCGTTCTGCTCGACAATCAATCCCGATGCGAAGGCGGCTGCATCCTGCGTATACCCGTTTGTGACCAAATAGGTGTACTGAGCAATGATCTCCGCCCTGATAGTGTTGGGTGTCACAATCGCCGCGCCGGGAGCAAACCGGGTACCGTTGGCCGCCAACTTCATGCGGGCAAACTTAGACGTGATCTGCGTGCGTATGTACCGGGTGACAAACATCAGCAAAAACAGCGTTTCTATTTGCAGGTAGCTGTCGTCGGCATCTCCGTATTTGTTGGTCTGGTACGTAGTGATGATGTTTTCGATCTGCACCGTGCCGTCATCAGCAACCACCACCGAGGATATGCCGCTGTACAGCAGATTATTGCGCTCAGTGAAGATGAATCGGGAGGCCCTCGGTGGAGCGAGAACGCCAGAAACTGTCAGGGTTTGCAGCGGCCTGCCTGGGTCATTTCGCAAACTACCGGCGATCGCTCCATAAACGGCGGCGGACCAAATGTAAGCGGGCGTCGGGGAGTCATAAATACCGACCAGGGAGGCATGCTGATCGTTGCGCGCTTCACCAGCCGCGGTCAATTGGCCATAGGTGCCAGACAGGACGCCCAGCGAGTGGCCATAGAGTTGCTCCGCGTAACTCCACCGCCCGGTAGTGTCAGATAAAAACGCCTTAATCGCATCCAGCGACGTGGTGTCGGTGTAGGGATGGATGATAAAGTCGAAGGTCTGATCGCCCAGGTTCGCCAGCGCATCGGAAAGAATGGGAGACGTTGTCCCGTTGCTCATAGCAACAATGGCCACGCCAAGCCCGGTGGGTGTTTCCTCTCCACCAGCAGTACCTTGGTAATTTAGGCGAATATCAATGCCGTTACCGTGCGCACCTTTATTTTTAGCCGTTACCGTGACCACGCCCAAGGCTGCGGTGGCGGTCACCGGCAATGCAGTGGCCGCATTAACTGCGGCGGCCAGGGCGGCGGCGATAATGGTCGGTGTATCCGTTGAGGCAACCGCAATCTGTACGCGCGTGCCGGCGATATAGATAGACAACGTGCCCGATCCGCTGGCAGTAAATGTGATGGTACCGGTAGCGGCAACGCCGGCGGGATTATCAGCCAGTGGCAGCAGATAGATTTGCCCCGCCGAATCGTTAGCCAGGTACGCGGTCATCATGTTATGCAGCATGGAGCCATAACCGCACGCCCCGCCAACAGTCGATGCTGAGGACGCAATAAACGGTACGTTTACGGCCTGGGTTGCGGCGGCGAGCTGCTGCCCAATGATTAACGTCCGCTGTGTCGCGGTAGCCGTATTGGCCTGCGATGCGTCAAACTCGGCATAGAACAACGGTACCCGCAAATTTGAGGGAACTCGGCTAAAAGGAACGGTCATTATTTAGTGTCCTCGGTCGCTGTGGTAGTTGCAGACGGCGCGGTATTACTGGCGGCCGGCGTTGCGGCGAGGGGCGTTGCAGTGATCAAAGACACATCTTCGTCACGCAGCCGACGGCGCCAAAAACTGTTATCCGGAACCTCCGCCCCAGATTCAGGCAATAGAGTGCCTTTAACCGGGTCGCGCACGGCGCGCCCAGCGTTGGGTTTAACAAGCATGGGTTTACTCCAAATTATTGAGGCAGATCGACCGTCACCATGGGTTCGGTGGTGCCGTCAGGCATTTTGATTGTGGTGTCGACGCCCTCAAGAGGCACCGATTCGACAGGGTAAAAATCTTCCGGCCCTTGGTAATATTCGATATCCATTTCCATTGAGAGTTGGGCCATATGCCCCTCCCCGGTGGTATTGAGATCGATGCGGGAGCGAATGGACTTGAATTGCTGGATTTGCCGAGTCAGATCATAACTATTAATGGTTGCCCGCTCGATTTCCAGGCGCAACGACTCGAGAGCCAACTGCGCTTTCATTGCCCCATCGTTCGCCTCGGCACTGTCTTGTTTCTGGAGACGGCCAGAGATTGAAACGGTGGTGACGGTATTAAACTGCGGCGCACTACGGCCTAGGGATTGTTTTTCTTCGAATCCCGTTTGCACCAGAATGGCCGGGTACATATCCTCCGATGTTGACCAGTCTTGCGGCGAAAACACATTTGCCCCAGCAGCCGTTTTACCCTGTAGGGCCATAACCACCAGGCCCCGTAATATTGCTGCATTCATGAGTCCACCCTGTTCAGAATGAGGATGCTGCCACCATGGCTATCCGGTTGGACGTTGTTAATAACAAACAGCGTTTGCACCTTATAAATAAATAGCCTATCACCTGCTTTCGGCGGCGTTATGAACACTGCATCACGAACGCCCAAAACAGGATGGGTGGTGTTGATAGTTGGCCCACCGTCGATAGATTCAACCGCCTCGGTATAGGCGCGGTCAAATATCCCGGTGATGTCATATGCAGCGCCGCCGGCAGGCCGGTAGTTAACCGGCTCCCCGAAGACTGCTTGCAGTGGCGCCAGTAGGTTTAGGTCCCAGTCTAATGGCATAGTTACACCTTAGTTTCTACGGGTCCCTGCACTACTGACGTGCCGTCCTGTGTGGTGATAGTGGTACCAGCCGCCGAAGTGGAAACAGCGGATTCCAATAACGACTCCCTGGTAGCCACAAAGCCGAATTTAATCAACGCGTCAGCGTCAGCCTCGGATAGGCTTATCAGGGTGTTTTCCTTGTAGGTTTCCCCGTTATGACGGACGGTTTTGCGTTTCAACACGACAACCTGAACGGTTTTTTTGTCAGCCATTTCACACCACCTTCGCGCAAAGGGCGGCATTCACCCGGCTTGGAATGACAATTGGGGATGACTGCATCAGCAGGTAACGCTGGGCAGGATCGGGCATTACCCAGGTTTTTGGCGCGTACGCCAGGGGGCCATAGTTGAATTCCGGATCCAAAATAGCGGCGAACGCACGGGTACCCATGAGCGCCGCACCCGACATAATAACGGCACCATCCACCAGCATGGGCTGCTCGGTGTTTGAGGCGTCGAGATACCAGTCGTTGTACAACCACAAGTCAAAGTTGCCCCAGCGGCCTTTATAGGCGGCGCCTTTTTCGTTGCGCGGACCCGCGTCAACCTGGTTGCCAAATGGGCTTTGATTTGGCAGCACGATGGCGTTGTCTTTGATTGTGGTATCAAGACGAAATGCGCGCCACGACTTGGGGGTAAAAACCAAATCAGTGGCATTTGCGCCGGATTTCTGCAAATACAAAACCTGCCAGATCTCGATATCATCTGACGGCTGGGTATTTGTAGCCCCCACCGCTACGCTAGTAGGCCACAAATCGGAACCGCTCAAAGCGATAGTCAATGCACTATCGCGGCCAAAATCCACCACGGTAGTCTCATAGCCATCGCCTGCAACGGTAACAGTCGCAGTTTGTAACGCCTGTGCTGCCATCCATTCCATCCGGCGATTCAGAATATCGACCTGATCGGCCATTTCAAACTGGATGTTCAGCATTTCGCGTTCGGCGGCAGTATATTCACCGCCGATGCGTTCGCCAATCTGACGCCGAACCGGCTTACGGAGATCCGGGGCACGCTTATCTTTGATGTAGGCAGGTTTAATGATATTGGTCTGGTAGCGGCGGCTTTC
>JAATGH010000025.1 GCA_015654745.1 Enterobacterales bacterium | reverse complement strand
TAATCTGGCGCTGGGCTCGCATATGTTGGAAGTGTGCCCAAGCATCGCCAAGGAAGAAAAACCGACCTTGGACGTGCAGTTCCTCGGCATTGGCGGCAAAGCCGACCCGGCGCGGCTATTGTTCTCTACCCCGGCAGGCCCGGCGTTAAACGCATCGGTCATCGATATGGGCGATCGTTTCCGTATGGTGGTGAACCTGGTCGATACCGTTGAGCAGCCGCACCCCTTGCCTAAGCTACCTGTGGCCCGTGCCATTTGGAAAGCACAGCCGTCACTGGAAGTGGCCGCCGAAGCCTGGATCCTCGCCGGTGGCGCGCATCACACGGTATTCAGCCAGGCACTGGATATCGATTACATGCGCTTATATGCAGATATGCATAATATCGAGCTACTGGTGATTGACAACGAAACCCGCATACCGGACTTCAAACAGGCATTGCGCTGGAACGAGCTGTACTACAAATTCTGCGCTAAATAGGCGCAGGCAGTAAAACGAAGGGGGGCGCCAGCCCCTCTTTTTTTCTTTTTTTACCCGAGGATCTATAGACAGCGCAGCAGCGCTGAATATACTACTTTGCAAGTATCCCTTCCCTGAATGCCTAACAATGACTGCGCACGATTACCTGATGAAATTTCGGCGAGTAAACACGCCGGACAGTTTGGAAAAGCTATTTGATCATCTCAACTATAGCCTTGGCGATAGCGAGGATATCATTAATATGTATCGGGCGGCGGATCATCGCCGGGCGGAACTGGCCTCTGGCGGTCGCTTATTTGATTTGGGACAAGTGCCCAAATCGGTGTGGCGGTACGTCGTTTGAGTGCTCAAGATACGACCGCTACGGGGATACCACGCATCGGCGGCTGGCTTTGGCTGCCGGTCAGTTACCTGATTCTTACGCTCCTGAGCGCCAGCCTGACGGCGGTAATTTTTCTGGTATCCCTGTTCAGCCTTTCATCCACCGCGGGCGTGGCGCCGACGCAGCATGCGCAGGTGATCCAATGGTCGGCATCCCTGGCGACCATTGTGGCCATGTGGGCCTTTACCTTTTGGACGCTGCGGCTGCTGCTACGACGATCGCGGCGTTTCCCCAAAATATTCATCATCTGGCTATTGGCCGGGGTGCTGTTAGCCCTCAAGACCTTTGCGTTTTCTCCGGTAACAGACGAACTGGCGCTGCGGGTTTTGTTTTGGTCGCTGTTGGCCGCCGCCGGATTGGTGCCTTATATTAAACGTTCGCGCCGGGTCAAAAATACGTTTATCCTGCCCTGATATCGGATTCGCCGGCGTCGTGGCCTCATCGATAATAACCCTACGGTTTCTATGTTGTCGAAACAGATCCAATGCCTGATAATGGCAGCTTCTTTTTAATTAGGTACGGCAATGAATGGTTACCTGTTACTGTTTATCAGCACAGTGCTGGTGAATAATTTCGTTCTGGTTAAATTCCTCGGGCTTTGCCCTTTTATGGGCGTGTCGAAACGACTGGAAACGGCAATAGGTATGGGTATGGCCACCACGTTCGTGATGACGCTGGCGTCAATTTTCGCTTGGTTAATCAACGATTTTATATTGCAACCCTTGGATTTGGTTTATCTGCGCACCCTATCGTTTATTTTCATCATCGCGGTGGTCGTGCAATTTACCGAATTGGTGGTACGCAAAACCAGCCCCGCGCTTTACCGTCTGCTGGGCATATTTTTGCCGCTGATTACCACCAACTGCGCGGTGCTTGGCGTAGCGTTGCTCAACGTCAATCTCAACCATAACTTCACCCAGTCCGCCGTCTATGGATTCAGCGCCGCCGCGGGATTCTCCCTGGTGATGGTGTTATTTGCCGCTATTCGCGAGCGACTGGCGGTAGCCGACGTGCCGGCACCGTTTAAAGGTTCCGCCATTGCGCTGGTTACCGCCGGACTGATGTCGCTCTCCTTTATGGGCTTTACCGGGCTGGTGAAATTCTAATGATGTCGTTATGGTTGGCCATAGGTGCGCTGAGCGCGTTGGCGTTACTCTGCGGGGCTTTACTGGGATTTGCCGCCCGTCGTTTCAAGGTTGAGGACGACCCGCTCGCGGGCCAAATCGACCGACTGCTGCCGCAAAGTCAATGTGCACAGTGCGGTTATCCCGGATGCCGTCCTTATGCGCAGGCGGTGGCCGGCGGTGAAAAAATCAATAAATGCGCGCCGGGAGGCGAGGCGACGATGCTCAAGATCGCCGGATTACTCAATATCGCGCCCCAACCGCTTGACGGGGACGCGTCCCTCGCCCATCCGGCGGCAACGGTGGCCTGGATCGATGAAGGCAACTGCATCGGCTGCACTAAGTGCATACAGGCCTGTCCGGTTGACGCCATCATCGGCGCGACTCGGGCCGTGCATACCGTGGTAAGCGAGTTGTGTACCGGGTGCGATCTGTGCGTCGCCCCCTGCCCGACCAATTGTATTGAAATGAGGCCGGTCGCCGTGTCCACCGCTAATTGGAAATGGGACCTGGCCGCCATCCCCGTAAGGGTGATACAGGTTGAACAGCATGTTTAGTTTTTGGTCCGCGTGGCGCAAAGAAAAACACTGGGATTTCAGCGGCGGCATCTTTCCTCCCGAAATGAAAAGTCAATCCAGCGAAGCGCCGTTGCGGCATGTGCCGCTGCCGTCCAGATTTTACATTCCGCTCAAACAACATCTGGGGCCTGAAGGTGAACTGTGCGTCACCGTCGGCGACCACGTGATGCGCGGACAACCCCTTACCTCTGGGCGCGGACGCACTCTGCCGGTACATGCGCCCACGTCAGGCACAATTGAAGCCATTACCCCCCATATCACGGCCCATCCGTCAGCGCTGGCCGAACTCAGCGTTATTCTGCGGCCTGATGGCGAGGACTGCTGGTATCCCCGCAGTCCTCCGGCCGATTATCGACAGCAGGATGCCGCCGCCCTGCTGGCCATCATCCATCAGAGCGGGATTGCCGGCCTGGGCGGAGCGGGATTTCCCACCGCGGCAAAACTGCAAAGCGCCTCGGCCGGGGTAAAAACGCTTATCGTCAATGCAGCTGAATGTGAGCCCTATATCACTGCCGACGATCGATTGATGCGCGAACATGCGCGGGAAATCGTCACCGGCATCGATGTGCTGGTGCATATGCTGCAACCCCAGCGGGTGATGATCGGCATCGAGGACAATAAGCCGGCGGCGGCAGCGGCCTTAAGGCTGGCCATCGATCCGTTGACGGGATATCAACTCAGGGTGATCCCAACCAAATATCCATCGGGGGGCGCCAAGCAACTGACCCGCATCCTCACCGGGCAGGAGGTGCCCAGCGGGCAGCATTCCTCCGCCATTGGCGTAGTGATGCTTAACGTGGGCACCCTGTACGCCATCAAGCGCGCGGTAATCGACGGAGAAGCCCTTACCGAACGTGTGGTAACGCTGACCGGCGGCGCACTGGAACACCAGGGAAACCTGTGGGCACGCCTCGGAACACCGGTAAGCCACCTGCTCCAGCATGCCGGCTTTCATCCGGATCCCGACCAATTGGTCATTATGGGCGGTCCGTTGATGGGCTTTACCCTACCGGCGCTGGACGTGCCGGTGGTCAAAATCAGCAACTGCATTATGGCGCCCTCGGTTAAGGAGACCGGCGCCCCCCAGCCAGAGCAGTCATGCATCCGCTGTGGCCTCTGTGCAGACGCCTGTCCAGCCGGCCTGCTGCCGCAACAATTGTACTGGTATAGCCGTGGCGCTGAGCATGACAAGGCGCGCGCGCACAATCTCGCGGACTGCATAGAGTGTGGCGCCTGCGCCTATGTGTGTCCGAGCAATATTCCGCTGGTCCAATACTACCGCCAGGAAAAAGCCGAGATTCGGGCTGCTGATCTGGAGGAGGAACGCGCGGCGCTGGCTAAGGCTCGGTACGAGGCCAAGCTCGCCAGGCGCGAACGGGAAAAACTGGCGCGCGAGGCCCGTCATCGTCAGGCTGCGGTCACCTTTGATGAGCCGGCAACGCCGCCGATGTCCAGCGAACCTGAAATAACGACAAAAAGTGACAACGTCGCGTTAATCACGCATACATCCCGCGACGCGTTACCGATAGCGGCTGGGCCGGTCGCCGCTGACGACGACCCGCGCAAAGCAGCGGTAGCCGCCGCGATCGCCAGAGTTAAGGCACGTAAAGCCGCCGCGGCGGCTAACGTGATCCAAGAGGAATAAATGGCTTTTAGAATCGCAAGTTCCCCCTTCACCCACAATCAGCAAAGTACCCGGAAAATCATGCTGTGGGTTATTATCGCCTGCCTGCCGGGCTTCATTGCCCTAAGCTATTTTTTTGGCTACGGTACGTTGATTCAACTCGTACTGGCCTCGGCGACGGCCCTGCTGGCCGAAGGCGCATTGTTGTTATTGCGCGGTCGGCCGGTCGGCCAGACGCTGGGCGATAACTCAGCATTGCTCACCGCCGTGCTGCTGGGACTAAGCATACCGCCGATGGCACCCTGGTGGGTGGCGGTGGTTGCAACCTTCTTTGCCATTGTGATCGCCAAGCAGCTGTATGGCGGATTGGGACAAAATCCGTTCAATCCCGCGATGGTCGGCTATGTGGTGGTGTTAATATCCTTCCCGGTGCAAATGACCGGCTGGCTGTCCGAAACGGGCCTGCACATGCCGGTCACCTCGGCGATAGATTCTCTATGGATGGTATTTTTCGGGCACACGCAGGGAGGATTGGATCTACAGCAGTTGAGGGCCGGATTTGACGGACTCACCCAGGCCACGCCGTTGGATGAAGTCAAGACCAGCATGCGGGAGGGTCACCAGGCTCTGTCGCCGTTAAGCCGGCCAATATCTGCCGGTTTGCCCGCTGGCGGAGGATGGCAATGGGTAAACCTGGGGTTTATGGTGGGAGGACTCTTTTTGATCCGCCGGCGGATCATCAGTTGGCATATTCCGGCCAGCATGTTGTTGACGCTGGCGATTTGTGCTTATCTTGGCTGGCGCTGGGATCCTCTGCACTGCGCTTTGCCCACGCTACATCTTTTGTCCGGTGCCACGATGCTGGGGGCGTTTTTTATCGCCACCGATCCGGTGACTTCCGCCACCACCCCCAGGGGAAAATTGATTTTTGGCGCCTTAACCGGCCTATTGGTCTGGTTGATTCGGACCTATGGCGGGTATCCCGAAGGCATGGCCTTTGCGATTCTATTGGCGAATATTTGCGTGCCACTCATTGATTACTATACCCGGCCACGCGCCTACGGCCATCGCTAAGGAGCGTCGCCATGTTAACCATTATGCGAAAACACGGTATGACCCTGGCGATATTCGCCGCTTTATGCACGGCGCTAACCGCCGCCGTCCATGCGCTTACCGAACCGACGATAAACCAGCAGGCGGCAATGCAGCAACAACAGTTGCTCGATCAGGTCATTCCGGCGACACTGCATGATAATGATATGCTCAAGGAGTGTTATTGGGTAGCCGATGCGGCATTGGGCAATGACCACCCTCACCGTCTCTATCTGGCACGCAGTCAGGGCCGGCCCGTGGCGGCGGCCGTGGAGTCCACCGCCCCCGATGGTTATTCAGGTTCCATTCAGCTGTTGGTAGGCGCGGACTTTGCCGGCAATGTGCTGGGCACACGGGTAACCGAGCACCATGAAACGCCGGGACTTGGCGATAAAATAGAGCTGCGGATTTCCAATTGGATCACCTATTTCACCGGTAAGCGTGTGGCCTCGGATCATGATACCACCTGGGCGGTCAAAAAAGATGGCGGGCAGTTTGATCAGTTCACCGGCGCGACCATTACACCACGCGCCGTGGTAAACGGGGTAAAACGTACGGTTAACTATTTGAAAAACCTGCCTGAGGATATTAGCCATCTGCCACAATGCGGAGAACAGCATCATGAGTGAAGCCGGACAACTACTCCGCCAAGGACTGTGGGGCAACAACTCGTCTTTAGTACAGTTATTGGGCCTGTGTCCCCTATTGGCCGTCTCCAACACCGTCACCAACGCCCTTGGCCTTGGACTTGCCACCACGTTGGTGCTGACCTGTACCAATGGCGCGATCTCCGCGCTTCGGCGCTGGGTGCCGGCGGAAATTCGAATTCCCATTTATGTGATGATCATCGCCTCGGTGGTATCGGCGGTACAGATGCTGATTAACGCATATGCCTTTGGCTTGTATCAATCACTGGGCATATTCATTCCCCTGATCGTCACCAACTGTATCGTGATTGGCCGAGCGGAAGCCTATGCCTCGACCCATCCGGTAGCGCTATCGGCGCTTGATGGATTGTCTATGGGCTTGGGGTCGACCTGCGCGTTGCTGGTGCTTGGCGCCATCCGCGAGATCCTTGGCAACGGTACCTTATTCGACGGTGCGGATCGTTTATTGGGCGATTGGGCCAAAATATTGCGCATTGAGGTTTTTCATATGGATGCGCCATTTTTGCTGGCGATGCTTCCGCCGGGGGCGTTTATCGGTCTTGGTTTTATGCTGGCCGGAAAATATGTCATTGACCAACGAGTTAAGCTACGACGCCAACGGTTGGCCGCAGCAGCGTTAGTTACCACAAGCGAGCGAACATAACGCCATGAATACCACGACCCGGTTAGCTATCTTAAAGCGCTTGCGCGATAACGACCCGCACCCTACCACTGAGCTGGTGTACAGCACGCCGTTTGAACTGTTGATCGCGGTGTTGCTATCGGCACAAGCTACCGATGTCAGCGTCAACAAGGCCACCGCCAAACTGTTTCCCGTGGCCAACACGCCAGCCGCCCTGCTGACGCTGGGTGTGGAGGGCATTAAAACCTACATTAAATCCATCGGGCTGTTTAACACTAAAGCCGAAAATATTGTCAAAACCTGTCGCATGCTGCTTGAACGGCACCAAGGCAACGTGCCGGAAGACCGTGCATCGCTGGAGGCGCTGGCCGGCGTTGGCCGGAAAACCGCCAACGTGGTGCTCAATACCGCTTTTGGCTGGCCGACCATAGCGGTGGATACCCATATATTCCGGGTATGCAACCGCACCCAATTCGCTGTCGGTAAAAATGTCGACGCGGTTGAGCAAAAATTACTGCAGGTTGTGCCCGCCGAGTTTGCCGTTAATTGTCATCATTGGCTGATCCTACATGGTCGTTACACCTGCATAGCCCGCAAGCCGCGCTGCGGTTCCTGCCTGATAGAGGATCTGTGCGAATACCGGGAAAAAAATCTCGAATAATATAGACATCGCTGTTATACCGGCCGAGTTCATCGTATTCTGACTTTATTGGGTATAAATACCGCCTATCATGTCCAGTGCCCATCCTGCTAAGGAGTGCCACATGAAACTTTTTTATAAGCCTGGTGCCAGTTCGCTTGCCGCTCATATCATTTTGCGCGAGGCAGGTCTGGACTTCACGATCGAAAAAGTGGATTTGAACAGCCAAAAAACCGAACATGGCGAAAATTACCTGCAGATCAACCCCAAAGGACAGGTGCCGGCGATGCTGCTTGATGATGGCGCGATCCTCACCGAAGTGGTGGCTATTGTGCAATATCTTGCCGATCGGGTACCGGATAGGCACCTTATCCCACCGGCCAATACCCTATCGCGCTATCAGGAGCTGGAGTGGCTCAATTACATCTCCAGCGAGCTGCATAAAAGCGTAGGTCCCCTGATGGAGGCCGATACGCCGGCAAATTATAAGGCGGTGCTGCGAGATCAAATTGAGAATAAATTACTGTATTTGGAACGAGAGCTGGCGGATCAGAATTTTTTACTGGGAACGCGTTTTAGCGTAGCTGACGCTTACCTGTTTACCATGTTGACATGGATTGACGAGCTGGCATTTGATTTGTCGAACACGCCGGCCATTGTGCTATACAGCAAACGAATCGCCGCTCGCCCGGCGGTGATTGCCGCATTGGCGGCTGAAGGCGTCACCTTAGGTACCACCGCCTAGCGCCAGCAGCGCATCCTGTATGCTTATCTTTATTTTTGCTGGGGGGCTGGCTATCTAACCAATCGCTCAGTGAGCTCAGCCCGCCTGCAACGCGAAAACGACCGGGTATAGGCTTATTTGATTTCTTTGGCCGGGAAGTGGTGCTGCGGCAAAGCAATCTGGTCTTGGGCTGCCACGGTCTGCAGCTCATATTCGCCCATCTCTTTGGTGAGTTTCATCACTTCATACACCGCGGCGGTGACATGTTCCAGTGCTTTGACCGGCGTCAGTCCCTTAAGCAAATCCACTAATAATAACCCACTGGTTAAATCGCCCACGCCTACCGGCTGCCGGTCGCCAAAATCGACCAATGGGCGGCTGGTGTGCCAAGCCTGATCTTTAGTCACCAACAGCATTTCAAAACTATGGGGATCATAACCGGCATAACTGAGGAACTTAATTAGCACCAATCTTGGTCCCTGGCGGCATAATTCACGGGCGGCGGCGATAGCTTCATCTACGGATTTCACCGTGTGGCCGCTCAACTGTTCGAGTTCCAGCAGATTGGGTGCAATAATATCCGCTTTCGGCAGGCCGCGCTTACAGTGGAATTCCGCTACTCCCGGCGCCACAATACATCCTTTGTCAGGGTGCCCCATGACCGGGTCGAGAAAATACCAGGCGTCGGGATTCGCCGCTTTGACCCGTTGCACAATTTCCAGGATATGATCCCCCTGCTCAGGCGCGCCTATATAACCACTTAGCACCGCATCACAGTTCTTTAACCGATCGACGGCCTCAATGCCTTTGACGATTTCAGTCAAATGCGCGGCAGGCATCACACAGCCGGTCCAGTGGCCATACTGGGTGTGGTTTGAGAACTGTACGGTATTGAGCGGCCATACGTTTACACCCATGCGCTGCATAGGAAAAACCGCCGCGCTGTTGCCCGCATGACCAAACACCACGTGGGATTGAATAGACAGAATATTCTTCATCAGGATTGCCTTAACACCCTTGGCCTGGCGGCCGCGTCGATAAAATAGCGGAAGGCCGGCGGCCTTCCGTAATACTGCAAAAAATCACTTCCAGCAAATCAGACAATAGTTTTTCTTACCGCGACGTAGCAGCGTATAGCGCTGGAATAAGCGGTCAGCGTCGCTAAACACATATTCAGCCGAGGATTGTTTCTCACCATTTACCGCGACCGCGTTTGAACCGATGAGGGTCCTTGCCTGCCCGCGGGAAGGCACCAACGCAGCATCTACCAACGCCTGTTGCAAATCGGCGCCCGCGTCAAGGGAGATGGACGGCATGCCGTCCTGCGCCAACTGGGCCAGATCGCCCTGGGTAAGATCCCGCAGTTCCCCGGAAAATAAGCTTTGTGTTATACGCACCGCCGCGGCGAGTCCGGCATCGCCATGTACCAGGCGGGTAACGTTCTCCGCCAGGACATATTGCGCGCGTGGCGCGCCGCCGTTGTTACGATCCGCCTCTTCAAGCCCATCTATTTCCGCCGTGGGCAAAAAGGTAAAAAACTTCAGGAAGCGATACACATCCGCATCGGACGTATTAATCCAGAATTGATAAAATTTATAGGGACTGGTTTTGGTCGGATCCAGCCAAACGGCGCCACCTTCGGTTTTACCGAATTTCGTGCCGTCGGATTTGGTAATCAGCGGCACAGTAAGGCCATAAACCTGTTTTTGGTGCATACGGCGAGTTAAATCGATGCCGGAGGTAATATTGCCCCATTGGTCAGAGCCGCCGATTTGCAGCTCGACCCCGTGCAGCTGATTTAGCGCGGCAAAGTCATACCCCTGCAACAGATTGTAGGAGAACTCGGTAAACGAAATGCCGCTGTCATCGCGGTTAAGGCGCTGTTTAACCGCTTCCTTATTAATCATCTGATTAACTGAAAAATGCTTGCCAATGTCGCGCAGAAAGGTCAGCACATTCATCGAGCCAAACCAATCATAGTTGTTGGCGGCCACGGCGCTGTTCTCACCGCAATCAAAATCGAGGAAAGGAGACACCTGGCGTCGTATTTTATCTACCCACTCCTGTACCGTATCCTCGGTATTGAGTTTTCGTTCCGCCGCCTTGAAACTGGGATCGCCGATAAGCCCCGTGGCGCCGCCCACCAGCGCTACCGGCCGGTGCCCGGCTAATTGGAAACGCTTTAGGCACAGCAGCGGCACCAAATGCCCCAAGTGCAAGCTGTCGGCTGTGGGATCAAAACCGCAATAAAGCGACAACGGACCTTGGGCCAAACGCTCTGTAAGCGCCTCCACATCCGTTACCTGGGCAACCAGCCCTCGCTCTTGCAATTGTTGAATCAGGTTACTGCTTGCCATCAAAAACTCCATTATTGCTATCAGTATGGGTGCTCGAACACCTGAAAATCACCGCCCGCCACCGGAGCGGGCACGCTAATGATATGTTATGGCAGGATATTACGGAGCCAGGCGGTCTATCGTCCACCCTTTATCCTGACGCTGGTAAATAAATCGGTCATGTAATCGATGCTCGCCGCCCTGCCAGAACTCCATTGTATCAATAATTACGCGATATC
>JAATGH010000178.1 GCA_015654745.1 Enterobacterales bacterium | reverse complement strand
GATAAAACCAAGAATATGCTTTGCAGCATTTGATTTTATATCAAGTCATACGGCCGGTGTAGCGTCTACGCCAATTTGTTGATACTGATGATGTGAATTCGGCAACCGCGGAAAAAATGTTCCATAGTTCGCTCAATAAAACGGGGCCGTCGATAAAAGCTAATCATTAGCACTATCTGATGAAAACATCTCATGCGATACATTCTACCTATATTTGATTTTTTTGAGTACCATTGTCGCCCAACGGTCGTATTATTTTTCTACGTAATCAAATTACTATACCCAGTACAATGATGACTTGAAAAACGTTTAGGCAGATAACGATGGTAATTGCGCCTTTTGCAAAATTCCTTAAAACTGTCGAGCCGTTTAGCGCCGGTTTTATAATATAACGACTGCATATAATTACACACAGTGTTTTCCGATATTCCCAGTTTTCGCGCAACGTCCTTTGACTTTAATCCCTGAATTCGGTAAAACATGATTTCGCACTCTTTTTCGGTAAAAAAATCGTCGGGTTTTGTTAATAACATTGAGGTGGGCATATCACCGATAACAAAATCATCCAAGGAATAGGTGGTTAATATATTAATGAACGCAAGGGTACCCGCGCAGATACCCTCGTCATTATAATAAGGCAGTTTTGTCATAATATAGGGGTGATCCTGACTACGGGGATGTACTTCCAAAAAACTCATGCGCTCTTTGGCCTTGATGACATAGCGGTCCTGCATGGCCCATTCATCCGGCACGTTGTCATATTCCACTAAAGGTGAACTCACTTCCTGGTCCAGCTTTCCCTCGAGGTCCTCCTTGCGGCGGAGCTTATACATCCTCAGCATCGCTTCATTAGCGTAGACGGTACGTGAAAAACCATCTCGTATGGCATAGGGTTCTTTAAATAGATCAAGCAGCGATATCAGGGTGTGAGAAATCGTCATGCCGGGGATGATATGATCATCACTCATCGTTAGGTTCCTATTACAATCGAAGATATAGATAGAGTAAATTATACTTGCCTAAACATAACGTCAAACTATGACGACAACAACGTTACTTTCTGGTTTTTTAGTAAAAATCATCTAAATACCGTACGATGTGAGACTGGATTTATCATTCCGAGAATGATTGATGGCCTACCGTTTATATTTGAACGATTTGATGCTGATTTCATTTACCTTATCATCAAATATATTAAACTCGTCCATTGCAATCGCATCTAGAATATTTCCCAGCACAGCTGGATATAAAATAGAGTCTTAGCGGCAGAGGGTCATTACCATAATAACTTAATGTTATGAAATTCATTCACCCAATTAAATCATGGGTTAATAATTGCGGTACCATTATCATCTGACTTGTCATGTAATCGAAAACAGCTTAACCTTATTTGCCGATATTAACCGGTTAGGCACGTAACGATGGTAATGGCGCCCTATGCAAAAATCCTCAAAATCATCAAAATGCACCGTCCCTGCCTTTAGATAGAGTCTTTGCATACATTTTGCAAATACCGGTTCCGATAACCCTAGCCTAAGCGCCACCGCCGCCGGAGCCATGCCCTGCAGCCGGTAAAACATCACCTCGCACTCTCGTTCGGTAAAAAAATCATCCGGTTTGTTAAGCAGCAGCGACCCCGGCATATGCTGTAAAATAAACGGATTAAGCCCCATCACGTTGATTTTTTTAGCATAGGCCAATACGCCCACGCACCGGTTTGACTCGTCGCGAAACGGGACTTTATTGGCAAGATAAGGATAGGCTACCGCCCCTGGATGCACTTCCAGCGAGTTAAGCTGCCCGTGGCCGTCATACACCTGACGATCCTGACGCATAAATTCGTTGACGACCAGCGCGCACTCCACCAATTTGGAATTAATTTCGCGCTCGGTTTTCCCTATGATATCGGTAAATTTTTTTAGGCCATAGACATCCAAAATCGCCTGGTTGGCATAGAGGTAACGGGACTCGTGATTTTTGATACCATAAGGTTCGGTCATTTGATCAAACAGCGCCACCACTGAGGCCGGTAATTTGATATCGGGAATATGGTTGTTCTTTGCTAGCATAACGTTATCTCTAGTTCAAGGGGTATGCGGTTAGATACTTATGGGCTAAAACCAATCCACCTGATTTACCGGGCCATCGAAGGTTGACCGTAAGGGATAAGTTTTAGCCGCCGGTGCTATCGGCCAGGGCATGAATCCGTAGCGCTTGCCCTGGGCGCTAATTAGATAATCGAGCTGCCAAAATCGATATGTTGATTGCTTAAGAAGCGTTTCGGCAAGTAACGATGATATTCCCGCATCTCGCAAAATTCCTTAAATTCAGTGAGATTATTTACCCCAGCCTTATCATATAAAGTTTGCATATAGTTATTGATGGTATTTTCGGTTAAATTTAACCGTTTTGCCACTTCTTTCACTTTCAACCCCTGCAAACGGTAAAACATGATTTCGCATTGCCGCTCCGTAAAAAAATCATCGGGCTTGTTCAATAATAACGAGCCGGGCATATTTCCTTTAACATAATCGCTCAGGGAGTACACCTCAAGTTTTTTAACATAGGCTAAAACTCCAATGCATTTATTATGGGCATCCCTAAACGGAATTTTATTTGTTATGAAGGGATAATCGACAGCTTCTGGATGTATTTCCAGAGAACTCATAGAACAATCAGTATTACAGACCATCTTATCTTGCCTCATGAATTCTTCAGCAGTATTGTTATACTCTACTAATTTTGAACTGATTTCATCTTCTTTTTTTCCTACCATATCAGAAATCTTATCTACCCCATAAACATCCATTGCAGCTTTATTTACATAGACATATCTTGACTCCAGATTCTTTATACAATACGGATCTTTCATCTGATCAAACAACGTTATCACCGATTTCGGCAGGGTAATTTCTGGTATGATAATATTGTCTTCCATAGGGATTACTCCTTTTATTGTTAAATGTCCTTAACTAGATTTTTCAAAATTATTTATACAACAATCAATATTACAATCTTTAATACATTCGCCCAGTATTTAAAATACTTGCGTTTGCCGGTCTGCGGACGCCAGAATTATTCCGTTTTATTGCTTATTATAAAATAGGGGGGTGATAGTGATAAATGCCCTTGATGTTTACTCTTATCATCATCAACTCAAAGTTTACGTTACCTCGGCAATTATCTATATCATCGAAACTATATGTATCTTCAAGTTAAAAACTGTTTATTCATTTCACCATAACAATAAAACTTGCCCGATACAACCTCAGTTTCTAATGAATGTTACTCCATCCATTGCACTCTATACCTTAGTTAAATACCGGTGCCGGCAGGCGGCGACGCAGCGAAAAATCTGTCTGAAGCAGAGTCGAACACCGCCTGCCGAACAGATAAAGGATATAATAATGAGGAAAAATATTGGCGATTATTCGAGCAGATTTCTTACAGTTTGAAGGTAAATAGAGCAAGGTTATAAACTAGAAATGACCGGCAACATTCTTTTTACTCGATCTATCGAGTACCGCAATGGTTGACCGCCGTCCTTAGCCCAAACCTTTGGGTGCCAAATGTGCTATTCGCGCGCGAAACGTTTTGCGTGTCGCATCAGCAAACATCGGGAAAGATAATTGTTCGGCACAGCACCTATTCCGGCGCTAGCCGAACCTTTGCCCTGCCCGCGGTGCCCAACTACCGGTACCGCCGCCCGCATAAATAAATAGCCCGGTGGGTTATTCAGCGTCCGCCGTTTTTTCCTCGTCGCCGTTGACCTCAACGAATTGCGACACGGATATCAGCCTGACAAAGTGAGCCAACAGCAGGTCAACATCGGATTGTAAAAACTCCTCAGTGGCGCTGGAAGCGGATAAAATGGCTTTTTCAATATTGGTCGACATTACCGAGGAGCTGCCTTTGCCAACGGTCAATACCAGAGCGGCAATGAGAAGAGACTGAGCTTCCACCTGGGCGGTCAACTCTTTGGCCGCCGCGTCGGTTTTGGCCAGTTTTCTCAAGATATCAATGACAAGATTCTTCATAAGGGTCCTACGTTAAACAATGAGCAGCGGGCAGCCTTTCATGGGGTTGACTATAGCGCGTATATACTACTCTTTTTGTGGTTAAGTTAATATCTTATGAACTGTAAGTATTAGCTACCTCTCTATAGCCGCCTATTTGGTCATTGTTTACCCCGAAACCGGCATCCCGACGGTTATCTCCGCCAGGCCACGCGATAAATTGATTAATTTCATTTATGAATTTCCTTGGCCGTACGCCCCTGCCAACGGCCAATGCGTCGTCGGAATAAGAGGTAATGACATTGCGGGTCAGGAAAGGAAGTCGTGATGGCGCGGCTAAGCGTATAGCGTGGCGAATACACGTATCGGCACCAATCCGCGATGCCGATACGCATTATTACTCCATTGACGCCTTGGCGCTGGACGGTTTTAGAATGCCGTCGGCGCGGAACATGGCCTTGATGCCGCGCACCGCCTGCCGGATGCGATCCTGGTTTTCGATTAAGGCGAAACGGACGTGGGTATCACCGTAATCGCCAAAGCCGATGCCGGGCGATACGCACACTTTCGCCTCCGACAACAATTTTTTGGCGAATTCCAACGATCCCATATTGGCATAATGCTCGGGTATCCTGGCCCAGACGTACATGGAAGCCTTCGGGGTATCCACCATCCAGCCGGCCTCATGCAGGCCACGCACCAGCACATTACGTCGCTGATGATACTGCTCGACGATATCCAAGACGCACTGCTGATCGCCTTCCAGGGCGGCAATGGCCGCCACCTGCAGCGGGGTAAAGGTACCGTAATCATGATAGCTTTTGATGCGCGCCAGAGCGTTGACCAGCTCAGGATTGCCCACCATAAACCCGATGCGCCAACCCGCCATATTGTAGCTTTTGGACAGGGTAAAAAATTCAACCGCGATTTCCTTGGCCCCTGGTACCTGCATAATCGACGGCGCTTTCCAGCCGTCGTAGACGATATCGGCATAGGCTAAATCATGCACCACCAGCACGCCATATTGCCGCGCCAACGCCACCACGCGTTCAAAAAAATCAAGCTCAACGCATTGGGCGGTGGGATTGGAGGGGAAACCGAGGATCATCATCTTGGGGGTGGGGATACTCTCGCGGATCGCCCGTTCCAGCTCGCGGAAGAAGTCTACTCCGTCCACCAGCGGCACCGAACGTACCTGGGCACCGGCAATCACCGCGCCGTAAATATGGATCGGGTAGCTGGGATTGGGTACCAGCACCGTGTCGCCGTGATCGAGGGTAGCCAGCATTAAGTGGGCCAGTCCTTCTTTGGAACCGATAGTGACGATGGCTTCGCTGTCGGGATCGATCTCAACCGCATAGCGATCGGCATACCATTGGGAAATCGCGCGCCGCAGCCGCGGAATACCACGAGAGGTCGAATAGCCGTGGGTATCCTCGCGCCGGGCGACGGTGCAGAGTTTCTCGACGATGTGCGGCGGCGTCGGTCCATCCGGGTTGCCCATGCTGAAATCGATAATGTCCTCGCCTCGTCGGCGCGCGGCCATTTTAAGTTCTGCGGTGATATTGAATACATAGGGGGGAAGGCGATCGATACGCGTAAAGCGCCGTGGCAAACCGGAAGCGGCCATAATATCCTCATTATACGTGAGCGCCCGGACCATCCGAGCGACGTTGGCCCAAAGCGAGCCCGCTTACCAAGCTACCTGGTTAGACGCGGGTTTTCAATATGCGGTTGCAGACTTTAAATAGGGAAGCAGAAAAACACATAAAACATAATAATTCCTCTTTTTAGGCACAAAAAGCGTTATTCCGCCGGATTTATGCGCCAAAATAATAACCTCTTTTAAATGCTCAGGTTTCCCCTTATTCAGCGATAAAACGTCGACGGCGGCGCGGCATCATTGGAACATTATCGGGCTATTGCTTATAGTAGAAGCCGGGCTTCACCTGTTACCGGGATAGGGTTGTGAAAGAAATATTTGATATGCTGCTCGCGGTCTATGAACGGGCGGCGCTAATGCTGATTTGTCTTTTTTTGCTGACCCGCACCCGCCAATTTCGCGAGTTATTGCAAAAAGAGCAGCACACCGGGCAGGAACTGCTGGCGGTAACGGCTATTTTTTCCCTTTTTGCTATTTTCAGTACCTATTCGGGCATCCATGTTGAGGGATCGCTTATCAACGTGCGCATTATCGCGGTGATGTCCGGCGGTATTTTGTTCGGCCCCTGGGAGGGCATAGCCACCGGTACTATCGCCGGCGTACATCGTTATCTGATCGATATGGACGGCCCGACCTCGGTTCCCTGTCTGATTAGCAGCATCGTGGCCGGTTTTGTTTCCGGTTATATCAAGCTAAAAGTTATAAAAGAACATCGCTGGGGAGTGGGCATCATCGGCGGCATGCT
>JAATGH010000102.1 GCA_015654745.1 Enterobacterales bacterium | reverse complement strand
GCGCCGGCGCGATCCGCGCCGGATCTTATCTGAACGCGGGCGCCTACCTACTGGCATGATGGCGACGCAGTTAACGCGCACCTATAGCTCCGGTGGCAAGGTGCTTCGATGCGCGTCTGTCGGCTGGGTAATCAGATGTTTTAGCGTGTCGGCCAAAATGTGATCGGCCAGTGCCGGCTCAGCCGCCGCCACCGCCCGTGACAGAATAATGGCCCCAACCAGGCTGGACAGCAGTGAAAAATCCGGCCGTTCCCGGTGATCTTGGCTAAGAGAACTGTCCCGAGCGGCGATGCGGTCAAGTGCCCCGGCCATACCGATAATGCCCTGAGCGAAGACCTCTTGCAGGGCAACCGGACCGCGGCCGGCATCCACCGCCAATGACGCCAGCGCACAGTCACTCCCCGCACGATCGCGGTGCGCCGTTGACAGATAGGACGACAATACCCGCGCCAGGGACTGGCTATCGGTACCGGCAGCAGCCTTATCCAATACGTCAACACTGGACTGCAGTCCCTTGGCGCACGCCTCGCGGGTCAACGCCTCCTTGGACGCAAATTGCTTATAGAACCCACCATGCGTCAGCTCGGCGCACTTCATCACGTCGGCGATACTCACGCCGTCAACGCCCAGCCGCTTAAACATATCCACGGCATGATGAAGCACCAGCTCACGATTGATGGTTGCCTGCTCACGGGAAACACGCAAAACCCACCTCCCAAATAACGTTGAACGTCTATTGACAGAATAGATGTCGATCGACATATAATAAAATTAGATTACGAGCGACATCTTAAATGACCACCTGACGGAATACAAGTCCCAGCCGGGGCTAAGCGTCATCATATTGAGGAAATTTTATGGGCCTGTTAGAAAATAAAGTGGTACTGATCACCGGCGGAACCTCCGGCATCGGCAAAGCCAGTGCGATTCTGTTCGCCCGTGAAGGCGCCAAGGTCGCGTTTACCGGACGTCAAGCGCAGGCCGGCGCCGAGGTGGTGGCAACAATTGAACAATTCGGGGGCAGCGCACTGTTTATTCCCATCGACCTCACGCATACCGACGCCATCGCGGCGGCGATTGCCGGGGTGGTGGCAAAATATGGCCGACTGGACGCTGCGTTCAACAACGCCGGCGTGTCCGGCGGCGGCCCCATAGAAACCCTGACCGAAGCGGTATGGGATCATATAGTGGATACCAATCTGAAAGCCGCATTTTTCTGTCTGCAGGCGGAGGTGGCGCAGATGAAACGCCAAGGCGGCGGCGCCATTCTGTTTAACGGATCGGTACTGGCCAAAATTGCCCAACCGGGTACCTCCATTTATAGCGCCAGCAAGGGCGGCATCGTGTCGCTGGCACAGGCTGCGGCGGTAGAGTTTGGTCCGCTGGGGATTCGCGTTAATTCCATTAATCCCTCCATCACCCGTACCCCGATGACCGACGCGCGCATCAGTCTCGACGCAAACGGCAAGGCATCCCATCCCTTCGGCGTGGGCATTCCGCTGGGACGACTGGCGGAACCGGAAGAGATGGCGGAAGCGGCACTGTTTCTCCTCAGCGATCGAGCCTCTTATATCACCGGTCAAGCGTTAGTGGTCGACGGCGGCCAAAGCGCCATGTGAACCTGGCCGCGGGCGGCGCGGCGGTAAACCCGCTCGGCGCTGCCCGCGGCTCGCTAAGGCGGTAAGGCTTTACGCATGGGGGCGATAAACGTTGACCGCCGCCGCCAGACGCACCGTGCTATGGGCTAGCTCTTCCGCCGACTGGGCGTATTGCTCCACCATTTCCGCATTTTGCTGGGTGGTCAAATCCAATTGGCCAATCGATTGGCTGATAAGCGTAAGGGCTTTGGTTTGTTCATCTGATGAAGTACTGATTTCGCCGATAAGCGTCGCCACCTGACCGGCCTGTTGCACGATTTTATCCATCGTATCGCCGGCGTTGCGCACCAGCTTGTCGCCATCCTCGATCCGGCCGACGCTGGTCTCGATCAGGTCCTTGATTTCTTTGGCAGCGGCGGAGGAGCGTTGCGCCAACAAGCGTACCTCGCCGGCCACGACCGCGAACCCTCGGCCTTGTTCACCCGCGCGCGCCGCTTCTACGGCGGCGTTAAGCGCCAATATATTGGTTTGAAACGCAATGCCTTCAATCACGCTGATAATATCGACCACTCGCCGACTGGACTCATTGATCGACCCCATGGTGGTTATCACCTGGCGCATCCGTTCGCGGCCTTTTTGCGCGGCGCTACTGCTCATTGCCGCCAGATCTCTGGTCTCGTTGACGCTATCGGCGCTATTGCCGACGCTGGCCACCAACTGCTCAGTGGCGCTGATAATTTGCTGCAGATTATCCCCAGCGAGTTCCGTACGGACCTTGAGCTGGCGATTACCCAGCGCTATTTCGCTGCTGGCGGTATTGATGTCCCCGATTTGGCCGTTAACATCATCAGTGAGTGAGCGCAAATTGAGGCCCATTTGATTGACACTGCGCAGCAGATATCCGATATCGTCGACCCGGTTTAACTGCACATACTGCCCTGCCTGACAGGACGAGAGCCGCTGCGCCTGTTCCAGGATCAGTTTAATCGGCCGCTCCACATGCCGGTTTAACCATATCGACGTCAGCGCGACGCCGGCCACGGCGACGCCGCTCAACGCCATCGGCCCCAGTCCGAAAACGCCCGCGGCCAACGCCGGCAGCGCGCCGGCGATTACCAGCGCGCCGCGGGTTCGCCAACGCAGGGGGAGCTTTTGCATCATCGACAGCGGCGCAAACCAGCCGGTGCGCACCACCAAACCGCGATACAACGCCAGATGCCGGTGCTGGGCCTTACCGGATTTGATATCCTGGTACAATGCGGAGGCGTGCTGGATCTCCTCGCGAGTGGGCGGAACGCGCACCGAGAGATAGCCAGTGGCCTGGCCGGCATGGCATACGGGCGTCGCATTGGCGCGTACCCAATAAAAATCGCCGTTTCTACGACGGTTCTTGACCAAAGCCGACCATGAATGTCCGTCCCGCAGCGTCTGCCACATATCGGCAAATGCCGCCGCAGGCATATCCGGATGCCGCACAATATTATGTGGCTGATTAACTAAATCCTGATAATGGTATCCAGATGCCGTAACAAAAGCCGCATTAGCATAATTAATATTGCCCTGAAGGTCGGTAGCAGATTGCAATGTTATTTCGCTGTCAACCAAATACTCTTTTAGAGTAACGGGATTGTTAATTCTCATCCACACCTCAATTATTAAAAAAGCAAATGACGCTCGAGTTTTATCGTCATATGTCGAATTGGCGGTGCGTTCGCAGCATCCGATTAGCAGAATTACGTGCTTAAGTAAGCGCCGGAATTATCTTGCTTGCCGCCTGACCGCCCGCAATTCAAAACTGTTACTCATAGGTCAATCGGCGGGAAGAGCAAAAACTTTATCAGTATTTTAAGTTAAAAGGGATATACATTTATTGCATCATAATAGTGCGTTAGTTTGTTATTTAATATTACAAATTAAGTACGTTACGATAATAAATAATCATTGCAATACTGTTAAATAATTATTTTATTGTCGTTCGTTAATTCGGAAAATACTGAGGTGGCGACCACGATCTACTTTAAATTATACCAATGGCAGGCGCCGCTCATGGACAGATAGCCCGCGGTGACGCCGTGATAATAGTAACGCCGGAATTTAATCATGCCGCCCCGGCATGCGGAAAAATACCCTGTATTGGTTATCCCGACCGGCATTTAGCCGCGGCATGGTGGCCGAGCCCGTGCTGTTTATTACGCACTCTCCAGGTGCGCTGGCAGCCATAACGCACGGATTATGACGCACAATGGCAATGCAAACGTCTATAATGATACCTCATCCTTGCGAACCCCTATGGGGAGTGAAATTGCCATGCCTTTTATTAATATCAAGATCACCCGCGACGGCGCCACGCCGGAGCAGAAAGCCGAACTGATCAAAGGAGCCACGGAGCTGATGGTACGGGTTCTGAATAAAAATCCGCAAACCACCGTCGTGATCATCGACGAAGTGGATGCGGATAACTGGGGCATCGGCGGGCAAAGCGTGTCCGAGCGTCGCCGATAAACTCACTGGCGAGCGCCAACGGCGCTTAAATCCCGTCGCGCAACGCCGCCCAGGCGGCGGAATGACGCGATTAGCGCTTAAAATGCGATCATGACTTTAGCCGACGCCGTTTTATCGGCGGCGGTAACCAACGCCTGTTCAATGTGATCCGGCGCGAACTCAGCGGAAATGAGCGGCCTCGGATCGATTCTTCCGTCTTCAAGCCACCGCGCGGCGATAGTGAACTCATTCACAAAACGGAACGATCCCACTAACCTAATCTCTTTCACCAACATGGCTGAAATCGGATATTCAATCGGGCTTGGACCCATACCCACCTGTACCACCGTGCCGGCGGGCCGGGCAAACGCGACGGTGGCGGCTATGGCTTGCGGATTGCCGGACGCTTCAAAGACCACATCGAAGTAACCTCTATCTTCCTGGTACGGCGCGCTCGCACCTGGCCTAGCTGGATTAAACCCTCCGGTGGCGCCCATGGCGCGGGCCAAATCAAGACAGCGATCGCTGATATCCGAGGCCAGGATCTCCGTTGCGCCGGCGGCGCGCGCCGCCGCGATAATCAGGCAGCCGATAGGCCCCGCACCGATGACCAATATCCGTTTCCCCACCAGCGGTCCGGCGGTATTCACCGCATGAATAGCCACCGCCAAGGGTTCTGAAAACGCCATTACGCTGGCCGGAACCTTTGCATTATAAGGCACGCACTGTCGTTCCGTTACCCGCACATATTCGGAAAAACCGCCGTCAACGTGCGGATTAAATTGCGCGCTGCCCATAAAACGCATGGTTACGCATAAATTCTGTTTGCCCGCCAGGCAATACTCGCAATGGTCGCAGGGCTGCGACGGATTCACCGCCACCTTCTGTCCAACCGCCAACGACGATCCGGGGGGGACTTTGGTGATAACGCCGGCAAACTCATGGCCTAACACCATCGGCTGTTTTAAAACCGACATGCCGGCCCTGCCGTGCTGGTAATAATGAATATCAGAGCCGCAAATCCCGCCATATTCAACTTTGACCAGGATATCGTCATCGCTATATTCCAAAGTACGCGGCTCGACTCGAACGTCTTTTTCGCCATGTGCAAAACAGGCCTTACATTTCAGGGTATGGATATGACTCATCATATATTCCTTTATGGTAATAACCGATATTTTTCCCCGGCTGGTATTAGCGCAGCGCGTTGGATTTTACGATAGGGGATGAATAAGGCAACGAACCAGCGCCCGGCGCCGGAATTTTTTCAATTTTCCCGACCAGTAACAAATAAGATAGCGCGCCGATCAATGACACCGCGACGATATACCAGATGGCATAATGAAAATTATGCGTCTTTTCCAGCAGCACACCGATCACAATCGGGCTGACGATACCGGATAAATTCCCGCACAGATTAAGGATCCCGCCGGTGGTTCCAATATAATCATGGGGAATAACGTCGGTCCAGACTACCCAGCCTAAGTTTGAAAACGTATTGGCAAAAAACGCAATGGATAAAATCGCGATAGCGATCGCCGGTGAGTCTTCAAATGAGTTCACGAAGCAGATACCCATGGTGGCAAACAGCCCGACCACTACAGGTAGCTTGCGGGAGAAAGTGCGTGATTTACTTTTTTTCAATAAGAGATCGCTCAAAACGCCACTGGATAAAGATCCCGCCATGGCCATCAAAAAAGGAAACATGGCCCAAATCCCCGCCTTTGCAATAGACAGATGCAGCCCTTTCTCCAAATAAACAATAAACCAGGTCAAGAAAAAATACAGGGTAGAAGAACAGGCGAATTGAGTAATAAACAAGCCGACGACCGTTTTCTTTTTGATAAAATAAAACACATCGCGCCCCAGTATTTTCTTCGCAATAGGGGAATGAGTGTCTGAACCATAGCCGCCACCGGCACGGATCAACTCTTTTTCTGCTTGGTTAATTTTTTTATTATCTTGCGGATCGGTATAAGCAAACAACCAATAGACACCGAATACCAGGCCTAGACCGCCGGAAATATAAAACGACATACCCCAGCCATAGTTGGCCACCAGATAGGACAGCACCGGCGTCAGAAAGGCCAAACCCAAATACTGGGCGCTAAAATAAACGGTGGTGGCACGACCGCGCTCATGGTCCGGAAACCAAGCCGAAATGATTTTGGTATTCGCCAAATAAGAGGGGGCTTCCGCCGCGCCAATCAGCGCCCGGCAAACAATCAGTAACAAAAATGCCGCGGAGGTAGTCGTAAAAATCGGATGGGCCGCGAGCCCCAGGGCAAGGGTAAAAAAGCTCCATATAATAATCGCCACGCCATATAAAACCCGGGCGCCGATTTTATCCAATATATACCCCGCCGGTATCTGGCACGCGGCATATGACCAAGTGAACATAGAAAACAGCAGGCCTAATTCCGAAGAGGAAAGTTGTAAATCCTTTTGAATACCGCTTCCGGCTACCGACAGGTTCGCCCTATCCATATAATTGATAGCGGTCACAATAAATATTAGTAGCAGGACAAAAAATCGGGTTCTGGTGGGTTTCATGTTTTATCCTTAAGCGGCTGTAAAAAAAAACGCCACTTCATTTTTATAAAAGTTTCTTTATTAACATCATCGGATCGGCCAACAGCATCGGTAAACCTCAAGGGTAACGGATAAGCCCTCTGGATCAGGATGAATAAGAATGATGACTAACCCTAACATGTAGGACATCATTCATATATAAGGTGCTATAAGTGTTTATCTAGATCAATCGGCAAGCAAGAATTTTGCCGCTTCGATCACAAAAGTAATGGATGTTATACAGAAGCCAATAAAAAATAGTGTATTAATTCAATGCACTAACGCATTATCCTGTTTTTTTAGATTCTCCGGCGCACATATTTGCTAATTGGCGCTTTGCGCCAGCCCCCGAAAATGCTATATATCACGTATGTTGTATGACATCCTATGAGAGAATTAGCTATGGCGATCCAAACTATTCAAAAACAAAACGTCGTGAATGCCGTGTTTGAGCAAATGAAGGAAAAATTACTGGATGGCAGCTGGCCACCAGGCTGTAAACTGCCTTCCGAATCGGAGCTGACCCAGTCTTTCAACGTCAGCAGGGTCAGTATTCGCAGTGCGGTACAGCGCCTGCGCGATCTAGGGGCAGTGCTGACGCAGCAGGGCAAAGGAACCTTTGTTGCGCAAAATTTAAACCCTGACAGCCTGCAACATGCCCAGAAACCCATCATGCATCTGAGCCAGGAAGAGTTTCTCGACATGATGGTCTTTCGGCAAACGGTGGAATTTAAATGTATGGAGCTGGCGGTGGTTAACGCCACGGCCGAGGATATCCTTTCCTTAGAACAAGCACTTAACCGCATGCTCATCAGCAAGGATGACTACAAGAAATACTCGCAGGCGGATTTCGACTTTCATTTGGCCATCGCCAAGGCGTCGCAAAACAAAGTGTTTTATAAAGTCATGAAGTCGATAAAGGATATTTATTATTATTACCTGGAAGAACTGAACCGGGCGTTGGGTATTACCCTGGAAAGCGTGGAGGCGCATATTAAAGTGTTTATGGCGATCAAAAACCGCGACTCCAGCAAAGCGGTTTCAGTGTTGAACGAAGCCATGTCCGACAACACCGTGGCCATAGAAAAACTCAAGGAGAACCCTAAGCCGCCGGAAGCGGAAAACATCATCCGCATCAAGCAGGGCTAAGACGCAGGCATGCCATGCCGTGGGAGGGATGGCGGCGCTTGGCGCCACCCGCGGTTATGCGCCCCAGCCGGATTATCCGGCGCGCGTGGGCGCCTAATGGTTTCAGCATGGGGGCAATAGTTTGAGCTCTCTCGCAGTTTTGACCTTGTCCCCCGAGCTTCAGGTCAATAACAACTAAACTTTCACCAACTAAAATAAAAGATTTATTACCTATACTGTAACCTCCCTTTTACGCACGAACATCTCGACCAAGCGGACTGTATCCCGCGTATCCCGCAAATGGCAAAAGGAGCTACCCATGCAGGTTCTTGATTTACGTGAAATAAGGAGTCTTATCTGGGCGATGGTGCTGGCGCTCGCCGCCGGTCCGGCCCTGGCCGCCGGCGCGGCGCAACCGGCAGGCGCGCCGGCGTCGGTGCCCCAAACCGAGCTCTCGCCGCCCGATCTCGTGTTTGGCCCGCTGTTTGACGCCGTGCAGCGCGCGAAAATTTACGCCGATCAAAAAACCTTTGCCGACGCCGTTCCCAAAGCAGAACCCGCGCAAATTCTGGCGGAATATCAGCAGCAAAAAGACCGGTCCGGCTTCGATCTTAAACGCTTCGCCGATACCCATTTCACTCTGCCCGTGGAAGGCGCCCCGTATAAAGCCCCCGCCGGACAGAGCCTACGCCAGCATATCGACGGGCTTTGGCCGGTGCTAACCCGCCGTTCCGGCAACGTCAAGCCTTATGACTCCCTGCTGCCCCTGCCACAAAGCTATGTGGTGCCGGGCGGTCGGTTTCGCGAAATCTACTATTGGGACAGCTACTTCACCATGCTTGGCCTGGCGGAAAGCGGCAACTGGACGCTGGTCAGAAATATGACCGACAATTTCGCCCATGAAATTGATACCTATGGCCTGATTCCCAACGGCAACCGCACCTACTACCTGAGCCGGTCCCAGCCGCCGTTTTTCTCCTTCATGGTCGCGCTGCTGGCCACGCACGAGGGTGACGCCGCCTATGCCCGCTACGTGCCCCAGTTAACCCGCGAGTATGAGTACTGGATGCGGGGTTCGGTCGGTTTGGCCAAAGGAGCGGCGGCACTGCGCAGCGTGCGCCTGGACGACGGTAGCCTGCTCAATCGCTATTGGGACGATCGGGACGTGCCACGCACCGAATCCTATATGGAGGATATCACCACCGCCCGCCGGGCCAAGGGCCGTCCGGCCGTCGACGTGTATCGCGATTTACGCGCCGGAGCGGCATCAGGCTGGGATTTCAGCTCGCGCTGGTTAACGGACCCCAAGGATTTGTCCACCATCCATACCACGGATATCGTACCGGTCGATCTTAACGCCCTGCTCTATCATCTGGAACAGACATTGGCTCGCGCCTGCCGGGCTGCAAGCCACGCCCAGGATGCCGAACGATACGCCAAGGCGGCCGCCATGCGCGCCGGGGCCATTAATCGTTACCTGTGGAATCAGCAGGAAGGTTATTACACCGACTACGACTGGCGGCTGAAAAGCATCACCCGCCCCATCACCGCCGCGGCGGTATTCCCCTTGTATGTGCGCATCGCGCCGCGCGAGCGCGCCGTCGCTACCGCCCAGGCGGTGCGCGAGCGGCTGCTGAAAGAGGGAGGACTGGCAACGTCCACGGTCAACACCGGGCAGCAATGGGATGCCCCCAACGGTTGGGCGCCCTTGCAATGGGTGGCGGTGGAAGGATTGCACAACTACGGTCAGGATGCGTTGGCGCAGTCCATCGGCACCCGTTTTTTAACCAATGTGCAAAACCTGTATGCCCACCAGCAAAAACTGGTGGAAAAATACGTGGTTGAAGGTAAGGGACTCGGCGGGGGCGGCGGGGGCGAATATGCGCTGCAGGACGGCTTCGGCTGGACGAATGGCGTCACGCTTAAGCTGCTGGATAAATATTGCAGCGCTATCCCGGCATGCCTGGCCGGGGAAAAAACGCCGGCGCAACCCATACCCGTCGCGCAGTAAGTCAACCCACGCGATGGGCGCCCCCTTGACCGAGGCAACGGATTACCTATGCGGAAAACCGGCATGCCCGCCGGTTTTGTTTCTTTTCCCTCATCCGGCTGCGGCTATTGATGCTCGCAAAGATAGCGGTATACCACTGCAATATCCAGTTCCCCCAGGCCGGCGTCCACGGCTTGCTGCCAAATAGCGGCCGTGGTGCGCAATCCCGGCAGACGATCGGCGCCGGCGGCGTCCAAGGCCAGATTGGCGTCTTTTAACGCCCAGATAAGCTGCATCTGCGGCTCATAGTTGTCAGACTTGATCATCTCGAGTTTATTTTTCACATAGGGTGCCGCCAGCGGGCCGCCTTCCAATACATCCCAGAAGTCGGTGGGCGTAAAACCCAGTTCCCGAGCCAGTTGCAGGCTTTCGGACATACCCTGCACCATGGCGATGAGCCAGGCGTTGACCACCAGCTTCATGCGCGATCCGCCACCGGCGGGGCCGAACCACTTGGTGCCTTTGGCAATCGCGGAGAAGACCGGCTCGATAGCGGCGGCACGCTGGCGATCGCCGCTGGCCAAAACGGTAATCTGCGCATTTTCCGCCGGCGTTTTGGTCCCGGAAACCGGCGCGTCGAGAAACACCACGTCAGGGCGGGATTGCTCCACCTGCCGGCTTAACCGATCGGTGGCGTCGCTACCGATGGTGCCCATTTGCGCAATAATCGCCCCGCTATCCAGAATATCGAGCACCCCCTCCGGACCGCTAATCACGTCAGCGGCGCAAGCGCCATCCGGCAACATCACGATGATGACCTGCGCGTGCGAGGCCGCCTGCCGCGGCGTGTCGCATAACGTCATGCCCTCCGCGGCCAAATCCTCGCCACGCTGGCGGGTACGGTTCCAGCCCCGGACGGTAAATCCTTTTTTTACCAGATTGGCCGCAAAAGCGTGTCCCATGGCGCCCAGGCCAAGCACCGCAACGACGGGTAGAATCTTCATAAAACGAGTCCTTACAACGGTTGATATTTACCTGATGGTCAAGCGACAGGCTAAGCCTCGGGGGTCAATACCGTACGCGTTTATTCGCGGTGGAGAAACCGGTATGATGCGTTATTTGTTCGCGCTCGGGAGCCTGCGCCGATGCCCAATCTGTCGCTACCTTTGATTAATAGCCTACTGCTGGCCCTGCTGTGGCTGCAAGTGTTTAGCCGGCGTCGGCAGATGCCGGTCGCGCCCGGCGCGCTGGCGTTTATCGCCACCTGCGCGCTGTGTACGCTGCTGGTAGGATTGCGCTGGGGCGGCGATTTTCCACCGGCGGCTTACCTTCAACCGCTGGTCGCCGCCACCCTGCCGGCGATGTGCTGGTACTGCCTGCGGGCCCCCCGGCGCAAAGACCCGACGCATTCTCCTGGGTTTCATTACGCATATCTCCTGCCAATCATTATAACCGGCCTCAGTATGGTCAGTGGCAAAATGCTTCCCTGGCCGCTGCTTGATCTGACTCTTATCGCTCTTTATTTAGGGTATGGCGAGGCGCTGATATGTTCAGCATGGCGCCGGGAAACGACCCCAGGGATAAGCGGCGGACGCCGGCTAAATAGGACCGGGCATCGATACGCCGGCGCCGGCGCGCTATTGATGTTGTCCGGTGCGCTGGATATTGCGGTAGCGCTAGATTTCGGCCTGGATCGGGGCGCCCGCGCGGTCTACTTGGTAGGGGGCGCCAACCTGCTGACGTTGGTTGTGCTGGCGGCGATTATCGCCCGGTCGGGCAATAGCATGGACGGGGAGGCCCCGGCAGACCTGCGGCCACACCACCACGCCATAGATCAACATCAGCCCGACGATGCCGTGGCGCCAACGCCGGCACCCGATGACTATCACCGGGCAGGACAGTTTGAACGGCTAATGCGCGAAGAGCGGTTGTATACCGATCCGGATCTTAGCATCCTCAAACTATCCAAACGCCTGGGGCTGCCGGTGCGCCAGCTTTCCGGTGCGATAAATCTGGTGCACGGCCGCAACATTTCTCAACTGATCAATGAATACCGAATCAATGAGGCCATCCGGCTACTCGACGCTTCCGATGATAAGATCACCGAAATTATGTTGGCCAGCGGATTCCAGACGAAATCCAATTTTAACCGCGAATTTCGCCGGGTAGCCGGCATCAATCCCAGCGAGTACCGCCGGATGTCGGTTCAGCCAGGCGTTAGGGTAAGGCGCGAGCCAGGAAATTTTTGACCACCGCCGCAGTCTGGCGATGGATCTCCAAACGGGGACGCGCCTGGTCGCCGTCCCGGCAGATAATGCCCTCCCCCGGCTCTTCACGGTCGATGATTTCCGCCCCACCGGGTTTGCATTGCCCCATAAAGCTGAAATGGGTAGCGTCGTTTATCTCCACATACGCCGTGGTCGCCTGCGGCAACCGTTGCGCCATGGCATGGGATTCCAATGCGGCAGGCAGATCCGCCGAGGGCGCGCCGGCGGCGATGATCAACACCGGAATGCCAATCGCGTTAAGGCTGGCCGGGGTAAATCCACGGGTTAAGCCAGCGTCCAACGTGACGATAGCCCCCACCCGCCGATCGCGCCAATCCATGGATAAGCGCCGTCTCAGTTCACCGGAATCTCCGGCATGAATCTGCTGGTAGACCCGACACGAGGCTAACCCGGGCCGCGTCTGACAATCACGCGCAAACCTGTCGGCGTCGAAACGCGCCCCG
>JAATGH010000367.1 GCA_015654745.1 Enterobacterales bacterium | reverse complement strand
CGCGCGGGCCCGCCAGGGTCTTATGCGTGGTGGTGGTGACGACATGGGCATGGGGTACCGGGTTGGGATAAACGTCGGCGGCAACCAGCCCGGCCACGTGTGCCATATCCACAAACAGGTAAGCGCCAACGCTGTCGGCAATTTCCCGCATCTTGGCCCAATCCACAATTCCGGAATACGCGGAAAAACCGCCGATAATCATTTTAGGCCGGTGGCTTAACGCCAGCTCCGCCAGCTCGGCATAATCTATATGGCCGCTGGCATCAATGCCATAAGGGATGATGTTATACAGCTTGCCAGAGAAGTTTACCGGGGAACCGTGAGTCAAATGCCCACCGTGGGCGAGGTTCATCCCCAGTACGGTATCGCCGGGCTGCAGCAGCGCGGTGTACACGGCAAAATTGGCCTGGGAACCGGAATGCGGCTGTACATTGGCATAGTCGGCGCCGAACAGTTCTTTCGCGCGATCGATGGCCAGCTGTTCAACTACATCAACAAACTCGCAGCCGCCATAATAGCGTTTACCGGGGTAACCCTCGGCATATTTATTGGTCAGCTGCGAGCCTTGGGCCTGCATTACGCGAGGACTGGTATAGTTTTCCGAAGCAATCAGCTCGATATGCTCTTCCTGGCGCACCACTTCCTGTTCCATCGCGTGCCACAGTTCGGCATCATAATCCGCAATGTTCATCTCACGCTTTAACATCCGCTTCTCCTAAATCAGCTGGCTCGGCTGGCTGAATTGTGTCAATAAAAAAAAGATTAAAAATCCGGAATGGTCATAGGGATAGTGTAAACTTTTTTGCCCTTGCTCCGATAGGGCCTGGCGCGGGTTTTTACGCAAACGATACCGTTGGGGCGAGCCTAGACTGGCTACGGGCGGGGGTTGTATGGGGATCGGGATATTTTTTCATGCCAGTGGCGGTTTTTTCATGACGAAAAAAGGGGCCGAACCCGGACGCTACCCGCGCCGGGAGGCGGTCTGCGCTGGAATTATATTGCTTCTTCGTCCTGCTCGCCGGTACGGATGCGAACAACGCGCGCCACGTCGAAAACAAATATTTTACCATCCCCGATTTTGCCGGTCTGGGCGGTATTCATAATGGTTTCCACACAGCTATCGACGATATCATCCGAGACGACCAGCTCTATTTTCACCTTAGGCAGGAAATCCACCATATACTCCGCGCCGCGATACAGCTCGGTATGGCCTTTCTGCCGGCCAAAGCCCTTCACCTCGGTCACGGTCATGCCGGTAATACCGACTTCCGCCAAGGCCTCACGTACATCGTCCAATTTGAACGGTTTGATAATTGCATCGATTTTTTTCATCACAAAACCCTTTTGCAAGCTGATAGGCGGCGCTTGCCGCACTTCATCGGTGAAAACAGAGCCAACTTATGCTTTAAAATCATTTGCATCCAGCTCGTGGCGGGATAACAATTTATAAAATTCCGTCCGATTGCGGCCGGCCATCCTCGCCGCCTGCGTCACATTCCCTTTCGTAATCTGCAATAATTTGCGCAAGTAATGTAATTCAAACTGCAGCCTGGCCTCTACAAAGGTCGGCAACACGGTATTTTCTCCAGACAGCGCCTGCTCAACCAGCGCTTCGCTAATAACCGGTGCGGACGTCAAAGCCACACACTGTTCTATCACGTTAACCAACTGACGTACATTGCCCGGCCAACTCGCCGCCATCAGTCGTTTCATGGCGTCAGTGGAAAAACTGCGCACAAATGGCTTATGGCGCTGCGCCGCGGCTCGCAATAAATGAGTCGCCAAGATGGGAATATCTTCGGCGCGCTCCTGTAGGGTGGGTAATTTCAGGCTGACAACGTTCAGGCGATAATAGAGATCCTCGCGAAATTCACCCTCGGCCATCACCTTCGGCAAATCCCGATGGGTGGCGGAGATAATCCTCACGTCAATATCGAGATCCCAATTGCTGCCCAGCGGCCGCACCTTGCGCTCTTGCAATACCCGTAATAATTTCACCTGTAAGGATAATGGCATATCGCCAATTTCGTCGAGAAATAGGGTCCCCCCCGCCGCCGCCTGAAACAGGCCTTCACGGCTGCTCACCGCACCGGTAAACGCGCCCTTCGCATGCCCGAACAGCTCCGATTCCAATAGCTGCTCCGGCAGCGCACCACAGTTGATGGCGATAAAAGGATGCTTCTCCCGGGGACTGGCCGCGTGGATTGCCTGCGCCAGAATCTCTTTGCCGGTACCGCTCTGACCGGTTATCAACACGCTCACATCCGATTGCGCCACCATCCTGGCCTGCTCAAACAGCCTTAACATCAGCGGACTGCGGGTAACGATGGCATCACGCCAGCTATCGTCTCCCGCCGGCATCGATAACCGCAGGGCATTATCGATAGCGTCATACAGCGCATCCCGGTCCACCGGTTTGGTCAAAAAGCTGAACACTCCTTTTTGCGTAGCCGCCACCGCATCGGGGATCGAACCATGGGCCGTAAGGATAATCACCGGCATCCCAGGCTGATGGCGTTGAATCTCGCCGAACAGCGCTAAACCGTCCATTTCATCCATACGCAAGTCGCTTATCACCAAATCGATTTTCTCACGGGCCAGCAGCCGCAGAGCTTCCTGCCCGCTTTCCGCGGTAGTGACATGAAAACCTTCGCTGGTCAGACGCATGCCCAACAGTTTAAGCAAACTGGTATCGTCATCTACCAACAGCAGGTTGGCGGATCTGCGCTGGCTCATTGGCTACCGGCTCCATGCTGCGTGACACCGGCCCCATGGCCGGAAGTGGACGGCGCTTTTGCCGGAACCGGCGAGGACGTATCGTCATTATCAGGCACGTCCGGCGATAGCTGCTGTTTGCGGGCTGATAAACGACGCTCGATTTCCGTCAGGTTTTCCAGCTTACGCGACGTAACGTCAAGCTTGCGCTGTAATTCGATCTGCTGCACCCGCATCTGCTCAATCTGGGCAGCGCTCGACTCCTGCTGCCGTTGGCCGTGGCTGCGCTCCTCCGCCAGCATGAGACGCAGCGCCTGCTGCTGGCGCCACATTTTAAACAAGGGATACACCGCGGCGGGGAACTGGGAACGAAAACCCAACAGATGCTGATAACTTTCACGGCGTTCTATCACGCTAATACCGGCGGAATTAAGTAAAATACTTTGCCGAAAAGCCTCATACCACGTCTCGCTATCCTGCTCCGCCGCCAAAAACCTGGCCTGGGTTGGCGTAATACGTTCGGCGCACTGCATGGCGCGCAGCCAATAGCGGGCATCCGCCAAGGCAGCCTGATCACCGGTATGCCACAGCTCACGACATTCGGCGACAAACTGCTCCGGGGCGGCCGTATGCTGCACGAGAGAAGACGATCCCCCCAGTTCGGGACGCGTAGGCTGACTGCCGCACCCAACCAGGAGTCCGGAGCCAAGCAGCAAGGGCACCAATAAACGTCTATGCCCGGCATGCAAACCACATAGAGTCAGACGGTGTAAAACGCTGGCCAGCCGGTAAATCGCCGGTGAGTTACCTAAAGTCATTGTTATCCATTCTCGGCGGTTAAGGGTAGATCTATCCTAAAGCAGACGCCTGCGTAATCCACCGTCACCAAACTCAGCTCGCCGTTCATGCGCCGCACGCAGTCGCGCGCGATGCTCAGGCCAAGGCCACTACCTTTTACCGCGCCTTTGCGCTGGATACGCCCCTGGAAAAACGGTTCAAAAATCATGCTTTGCTCGGCGGATGGAATCGGCTTGCCGCTATTGGCCACGTCCAAAAGAACGCGCCCGGCGGCCTGTCTGCTACGGATCCAAATGGTACCGGATTCCTCACCATAGTGCACCGCATTGGAGTAGAGATTATCAAGCACGCGCATTAATAATTCCGGCTGCGTCCGGCAACGCTCACACGTCAACTCCACCTCGGTACGGATATTCTTTGAACGAGCCGGCAGGCTATGGGCGACGATAACGGCATCAACCATATCGCGCAGCGCAATATCCTCATACTCCGCCGAGCTATCGGCTAACTTACGATTATAATCCAGCAACTGCTCGATTAATTGCTGCAAATGGCGGCTGCTGCTGTCTAGAATCGTAACCACTTCTTTCTGATCCGCGGTCAACGGCCCCGCCACCTCATCCGCCAGCAGCGCGGTCCCCTCGCGCAGACTGGCCAGCGGCGTTTTTAATTCATGGGAAATATGGCGCAAAAACTCATGACGCTGCGACTCCAACCAAGACAAACGCTCGTTTAGCCACAAAATACGCTGCGCCAGCGACTGAATTTCGCGCGGACCGGTAAAAACGACGCGATCGTCCAGGGGACGCCCCTGCCCCAACCGATTAATCATTTGCTCAACGATTTTTACCGGACCGATAATCATCCGGGTAAACAGCATGACCAAGATCAGGCTAAACAGGAACAACAACAACGCCTGCCAACCGAAAAAACGGCCACGCTCGGCGATAGCCTGCTGCAGCTGCTGCCCCCGTAAAAAAATATTACTGCGGATCGCCTGCACCATATCGGTATTCGCGTGGGAAAATTCACTGAGCGCCGCCGACGCTTCCGCGTTCGGCCCACTATTTTCGCATTGAATACGGGCCAGATGGTCCAGCAGTTGCGACAAACGAAGGTAATAAGCCTGATTCGGCAACATGCCGGCGCGCACGGAAAGAATCTGAATGTACTGCTTGCGCTGGTTTTGATACAGATTGACCAACGTCTCGTCATCAAGCACACAATATTGCCGATAACTGCGCTCCATTTCCAACGCCACGCTGCTCATCGACTCAATACGGCGGGAATCGGCCAGGGTGGTGCGATTAATATCCGCCGCCTGTTCACTCAGATGATCCAGACTTTGCCACGCCTGGTAGGCCAGCAGCAGCAGCGGCAACAATACCAACGTAAAGGCCAGGATCACCAACTGCCGCAACGATCGAGGGAACAGACGCCATCTCTTCAAACCCATCATCCTGTGATTACCACCAAGGTAAGCAAATGCTATCCGTTAACGCCCACGAGAGAAAGCATAAAAAAAGCGCTTAACCTTACGGCAAGCGCTTTCTTGTACTGAATAGGGGGTGCCTCACTCAACGTGTCGTCCGATGGATGATAAAGCCGCAAAGCAATTATCGGTATTGTTGGACGATAGGCACCGTTCTTTGGCGTCATTCGGAAGTTATGATGCAATAAACGCCGTAAACCATCCGGCAAAACTGTCATATCGATGTGAATGAGCAACTGGGCAGTATTATGCAGTTATTGTGCCAAAAGTAAAATAAATATTTAACATTATGTTTATAAACGGTATTTATAAAAAAAGCACATTCCATCACATAAAATAACCATAGCAAAACCGGCGAATCGTCTCTTTCTGGAGACATAAAATCGCATATAAAATTTTCATTATTTAAAACAATGATTTAAATGTCTCCAATTAGAGACAGTCAACACAAGATAATCAACAAAAAAGCGACACCTATCCAATAAACCTGCCAGCACTAACCGAGACAAATTTCCTGTGTCGGATCGCCTCTAAAACTGATTTTTACTGTACAACATTAGCGCATCATACTCATAACCGATCACATACAAACATCACCAAAACGACGCCACCCAGCAGGCCCGCCAACACCGAACCTGCAGCAACCCTGTAAAAGGAAGAGCGCGCCAACATGAAACCTGCAGTGAACCCTGTTAAAGGGAGAGCGCGCCAACACCGAATCTGCAGCAACCCAGTTTAAAGGCGCGCGCATCCCTACTCTCAGCCCAACTGCTTCCTCGCATTGCGGAAAATCCGCATCCACGGACCATCCTCACCCCACTCCTCCGGATGCCAGGAATTACTCACCGTACGGAACACCCGCTCCGGATGCGGCATCGTCAACGTAACCCGACCATTCGCGCTGGTCACCGCGGTAATACCGTTCGGCGAACCATTCGGATTGGCCGGATACGCCTCGGTAGGCACACCCCGATGGTCAACAAAACGCAGCGCCACCAATCCCGCCAGCTCCAACGCCGCCAAATGCGCCGCGTCACGCACCTCCACCAATCCCTCACCATGCGAAACCGCAATCGGCAAACGCGAACCCACCATCCCCTGTAGCAGTAAGGAAGGACTACGCGTCACCTCCACCAGACTAAACCGCGCTTCAAAACGCTCCGATTTATTGCGCACAAAACGCGGCCAAAGCTCCGCCCCAGGGATCAGATCACGCAAATTGGACATCATCTGGCAACCGTTACACACCCCAAGCGCTAACGTCTGGGCTCGATGGAAAAACGCTTCGAATTCATCACGCACCCGCGGATTAAACAAAATCGATTTGGCCCAGCCCTCACCCGCGCCCAACACATCACCATACGAAAATCCGCCACAGGCCACCAGCGCCTGAAAATCCCGCAATTGACCCTGCCCGGACAGCAAATCACTCATATGCACATCAACCGCATCAAAACCGGCCCGATGGAAAGCCGCCGCCATCTCAACATGGGAATTGACGCCCTGTTCGCGCAAAATCGCCACCTTCGGTAAAATCCCTTTGGCAATATTGAAACCCGTAATCAACGGCGCGGCGACATCCTCCGCGGGATCAAAGGTCAGCACCACGTTCAAGCCCGGATCGCTATCGTCCTGCTTAGCGGCATGTTCCTGATCGGCACAGTCTGGATTATCACGCAAACGCTGCATCTGCCAGGTGGTTTCCGCCCACCACGTACGTAACCGGGTACGGCTTTCACGAAAGACTTCAACGGCGCCGGCGCGAAAAACCACGCCATCGCCCAGGGTCGCGTGTCCCAGGTCGTGCAGACAGGAGGACAACCCCTGCTGTGCAAAAATCTCCGCCACCCGCTCGCGATCCTCGGCCGCGACTTGCATCACCGCCCCTAGCTCCTCATTAAACAGCGCAGCCAGAGTATCCTCGCCCAATGCGGCGATATTCACATCCAGGCCACAATGACCGGCAAAGGCCATTTCCAACACGGTCACCAGCAGGCCGCCATCGGAGCGATCGTGATAGGCCAGCAGCACACGCTCCGCCACCAACTGTTGAATCGCCCGGTAAAATCCAGCCAAGTGATCCACGTTGCGCACATCGGCGGTTTCATCGCCCAACTGACGATATACCTGCGCCAGGGCGGTCGCACCCAGCGCTTGATGTCCGTCGCCCAGATCGATCAATAACAGAACGTTATCCCGATCGGCGCGGAGCTGCGGCGTAACCGTGCCGCGGACATCCTCAACCCTGGCGAAAGCGGTAATCACCAGCGACATGGGCGAGATCATCTCGCGCTGTTCTTCTCCCTGCGGCCAGCGGGTCTTCATCGACATCGAATCCTTGCCCACCGGAATGGTTAACCCCAGCGCCGGGCAAAGCTCTTCGCCCACGGCTTTAACCGCCTCATACAAACCGGCATCCTCACCCGGATGACCGGCAGCGGCCATCCAGTTGGCCGATAATTTGATATGCTTAATATCGCCAATCTGCGTCGCCGCCAGGTTGGTCAACGCCTCACCGACCGCCAGACGCGCCGAGGCGGCAAAATTAAGCAACGCCACCGGCGCCCGTTCACCAATCGACATAGCCTCGCCATAATAGCTGTCGAGGCTGGCGGTGGTCACCGCACAATCAGCTACCGGCACCTGCCACGGACCGACCATCTGATCCCGCGCCACCATGCCGGTAACCGTCCGATCGCCGATGGTAATCAAAAAGGTTTTTTCCGCCACCACCGGCAAGCGCAGCACGCGTTTAACCGCGTCGGCCAATACGATTTCATCGCGGATCAATGGGCTACCGTCAATGCGCAGCCGGCTTACATCGCGCAGCATTTTGGGGGTTTTACCCAATAAGACATCCAACGGTAAATCTATGGGCTGGTTGGCAAAATGGCTGTCGCCCAAGCTCAAATGCAGCTCTTCGGTAGCCTCGCCAATGACCGCATAAGGCGCACGTTCGCGCCGGCAAATCGCTTCAAAAGCGGCTAACTGGGCCGGCGCCACCGCCATCACATAACGTTCCTGGGATTCATTGCACCAAACTTCCAACGGGCTCATACCAGGCTCATCGTTAGGGATTGCGCGCAGTTGGAACCGCCCTCCGCGATTGCCGTCGCTTACAAGTTCCGGCATGGCGTTGGACAGACCGCCCGCACCTACGTCATGGATAAACAAAATCGGATTGGCCTCGCCCATTTGCCAGCAGCGATCGATCACTTCCTGGCAACGACGCTCCATTTCCGGATTATCCCGCTGTACCGAAGCAAAATCCAAATCGGCATCCGACTGGCCGGAGGCCATTGACGAGGCGGCGCCGCCGCCCAGGCCGATGTTCATGGCCGGACCGCCCAAGACGATCAGTTTGGCGCCAACGGTAATTTCCCCTTTCTGCACATGCCCGTCACGGATATTGCCAATACCGCCCGCCAGCATTATGGGCTTATGATAACCGCGCAGCTCCAGGCCATTGTGACTATTAACCCGCTCTTCATACGTCCGAAAATAGCCGGTCAGCGCCGGGCGGCCGAATTCATTATTAAACGCCGCGCCGCCCAGGGGCCCATCCATCATGATATCCAGCGCGCTGACAATCCGATCCGGCTTACCGAAATCTTGTTCCCACGGCTGCTCGAACCCGGGAATGCGTAAATTGGATACCGAAAAGCCCACTAGACCGGCCTTGGGTTTCGCGCCCCGACCGGTGGCGCCTTCGTCGCGAATCTCGCCGCCCGAACCGGTAGCGGCGCCCGGCCACGGTGAGATGGCCGTCGGATGGTTATGGGTTTCCACTTTCATCAGGATATGCGCCGGTTCCTGATGATAAGCATAATGGCCATTCGCCGGGTCGGCAAAAAAACGCCCTACCGTTGACCCTTCCATGACCGCGGCGTTGTCCTTGTAAGCGGACAACACAAAATCCGGCGTATGCTCGAAGGTATTCTTAATCATTTTAAATAATGACTTGGGCTGCGCTGCGCCGTCTATAATCCAATCGGCGTTAAAGATTTTATGGCGGCAATGCTCGGAGTTGGCCTGGGCGAACATATACAACTCAACGTCGGTGGGATTACGCCCCAGACGGGTAAACGCCTCGAACAGGTAATCGATCTCATCCGGAGCCAGAGCCAGGCCGAGCTTGATATTAGCCTGTTCCAGCGCCAGACGGCCGGATGCTAACATCTCCACGTACTGAACCGGCGCCGGCGACTGCTGGGTAAACAGCCCGCTCGCCTGTTCCAGTCTATCGAAGACGGTTTCCATCATCCGATCGTGAAGCAGTACGCCCAGTTGCCGCCACTGGTCGTCCGTCATGCCGTCGCCCTGAAAATAAAACGCCAGCCCACGCTCGAGGCGTTTCACCTGCGCCAACCCGCAATTATGCGCGATATCGGTGGCTTTCGATGACCAGGGAGACAGCGTGCCGGGACGCGGCGTCACCAACAGTAAACGACCTTGAGGCTCGTGTTCGGCGAGAGAGGGACCGTATTTCAGCAGCCGTTGCAGCCTGCCAAGCTCATCTTGGTTAAGGGGGGCACTCAGATCGGCAAAGTGGACATATTCAGCATAGACATCGTTCACCGGAAGCCGGGCTTCACGGCAGCGGGACAGCAACTTGTTGATACGAAATGCTGATAAAGCGGGCGAACCACGCAGTATTTCCATAATAAAAGGTCTCTCGTCTTTGAACCGCCGAACGTAGATCGGTAGGTACGGCTTGCCATGGGGCGCAACTGTTGCCAACTTCCGCGCGCCACATACGCGCGGGCAATTTCAGGGGGGAAACGCGCGTCATTATAGAGAATACCGGCCCCGGACGAAACCGTTTGCGCGGGAAATGTTGCGATTCTTATTGGCCCTATGAAGGCAAGGTCCGAAAGCAATAAAGTTGCACAGTGGCGTTTTGTTGCGCAAAATGCCCTAACTCCAGGGAGAAAATGCTGAAAACACTGCCGAAAGAGACAGCGAAATATTCGCTCCAGTGAGAGATAACTATTTGAAGCGCTTTAAATTTAACTATGTTGTCATTGGCTTTGTCACCGTTATGCTGACCTGGGCGTTATGGTTCAACGTACCCTGGCACAACATGCGGGAAGATAAGTTAAGTCAGATAAAATCCAGGGGAACGCTACGCGTCAGCACTATGGGTGCACCGCTGAGTTTTTATACTAATAATAACGTGCAAACCGGATTCGATTACGAACTGGTGAAACGTTTCGCCGATTATTTAGGCGTCAAGCTGGAAATTCGCCAGCGCGGCACGCTCAATGAGCTGTTTGACGACCTGGACAACGATGATGCCGATCTGCTGGCCGCCGGCCTGATTTATAACGCTGACCGACTGCAACGGTTCACCACCGGCCCCGCCTACTACTATGTTTCACAGCAGTTGGTGTATCGGCTGGGCCAGCCGCGGCCAAAAAATCTGGGTGCGTTGCAAGGCCGGCTGGCGGTAACGTCCGGATCGGCACATATTTCCCTGCTGCGCAATTTAAAGGAAAACAAATATCCGCAACTGCGCTGGGAAGTCTCATCCGATCTCGACAGCAAATCGCTACTCGAACAGGTGGCCGACGGCAAGCTTGATTATACGCTGGTGGATTCAGCCACGGTTGGGCTGCTGCAACGCATACACCCCCAGTTGGCGGTAGCCTTTGACGTAAGTGAAGAAGAGCCGGTGACCTGGTACCTACAACGGCAGAACAGCAGCAATCTCTCCGCCGCCCTGCTGGATTTTTTCAGCCAGCAGCAGGCAAACGGCATCATGGCAAGGCTTGAGGAAAAATACCTGGGCCACGTGGGCAGTTTTGACTATGTCGATACGAAAACCTTCCTGACGTCCATTGACGCCACGCTGCCGGCGCTGCAAACATTGTTTGAACAATACGCCAAAGAGATCGATTGGAAGCTGTTGGCCGCCATCTCGTATCAGGAATCCCACTGGAATCCGCAGGCCGTATCTCCCACCGGCGTGCGTGGCCTGATGATGCTCACGCGGACCACGGCCGACAGCCTGGGCATTGCCGATCGACTGGACGCGGAACAAAGCATTCGCGGCGGCGCGTTATATCTGTCGCATATGATGCAGCGCGTACCGGAAACCATTCCCGAAGATGAAAAAATCTGGTTTGCGCTGGCCGCCTATAATATGGGGTATGCCCATATGCTCGACGCCCGCGCCTTAACCGCCAGTCAACAGGGCAACCCTGACAGTTGGGTGGACGTGAAACAACGCTTGCCGATGCTGAGCCAGCCGCGCTACTACCAGCAAACCACCTATGGCTATGCGCGCGGTCAGCAGGCCTATAACTATGTGGAAAATATTCGCCGTTATGAGATGAGCCTGATCGGCTATTTAGAGGAGAAACAGAAAAAGGCCGCGCTGCAAACCGCGGTGACCGCCGTTCCCACGCCGCTTGGCGCCGCCGGCCCCACCGACAAGGTAACCGGGTTATTGCCCGCTAACCCGGCCGGCGCTATTTTTGCCCCTTCATGGGCCAAACCGCAGGCGATGCCATAACGTCCGGCGCCCCGGTCTTCAACGCTTGGCGCCGGGCTTTATGCAGTTCACGGCGACCCCGAAAAAATTCGCTTAACGCGCGGGAACAGTCGTCGGCCAGCACGCCCCCGCTCACCGTCACCAGATGATTAAGGCCAGGCTGGCGCAGCACTTCACAAAATGAACCCGCCGCACCGGTTTTCAGATCGCGGGCACCGAAGACCAAACGGCCGATCCTGGCATGAATCATCGCACCGGCGCACATAATGCAAGGCTCCAAGGTGACATACAGCGTGGTGTTTAACAGCCGATAGTTATTCATCGCCGCGCCGCCATGACGCAACGCCATCATCTCCGCATGGGCGGTGGGATCGTGATGGCCAATCGAACGGTTCCATCCTTCGCCGACCACCCGGTCAGCCAAAACCAGCACGGCGCCCACCGGCACTTCGCCTTCCGCCCCGGCCCGCCCGGCCAGGGCCAAGGCATGTCGCATCCAGTATTCGTCCCCCAGCTCGCCGAGCATGGTTTGTCTCCAGAGTTGTGAAAAACGGCTGATTATAGCGGCATAATACGGACGACCGCAAAACCCTGGGCAGCCAAACATAACCAAGGCGCGGCCTTAATCCAACTGCTTTAACTCACCGCGGGGGGTCACACGCCAACGATGTTCACAAAAATAGAGTAACGGACTGTCATGGATACTGTCGCTATAACCACTAAACAGTTTGAGCGGAGTGCCCAGTTCACGCTCCAGTTGCGCCACTTTCTCATGCCCCAGGCAGCGCAGGGTCAGTACCCATCCACCATATCGGCGATCGATCCGGCTGCCGATTACATTAACCCGCGGCAAAAACGGCGCATCGGCGTAAACCCCGCGCACCAATGGCTCAGGAGAGCCGGTAATCAGCCAAACCTGCGTATCATCACCGGCAAGATACTCATTCAACCGATCCAGCACGATGGGATACCCGGTGACACGCTGGCGAAACCAGGAGGTAAAACGATCCTGTAAGGCAGCAAGCCTGCGTTCACCATGGCCAAAGGTAATGGCCCATAGCAATAAGCTCATGGGCCAGCGGGCCGAGCGCCCCTTGACCAACAGGCCGACCACCACCACGGGCAGCACAGGCAACACCAGAATGGCGTTCAGCGGCAGATGGCGCAGCATATAACGCATAAAACAGCCGAACATGTCCTGCTGATGTAGCGTGCCATCCAGATCGAAAAAAACGATACGCCGGTTTATGGCGGGATCCAAAATCACTCCTCAGGATTATTCAATCCGCTGTCACTCTTTTCACCGCCTACGGCGGAATTAACGCCCAGTGCCCGACGCAGATAACCCCGTTGCTGCAATAATGATTGTCTGGCCTGGGCGGCGTCAATACCGGTGAGAATCATCAGAATCGCCGGTTTCACCTCATAGTCGGTCTGTTCAAGCGAAGCCCGCGCCAGTGCCATCTCGGCGCCGGTCGCCTCCGCCACGATACGGCAAGCCCGATCCGCTAACTTGATATTGGTTGCTTTAACATCCACCATCAAGTTTTGGTAGACCTTGCCCAGCTTGACCATCGCCCCGGTGGACAGCATGTTCAAAATAAGCTTTTGCGCCGTGCCGGATTTCATGCGGGTGGAGCCGGTAAGCACTTCCGGACCCACCAGGGGCGAAATAGCGATACGGGCCTCGCGGGCTATCGGCGAATCCGGATTGCAGGAAATCGCCGCGGTGGGGCAACCCACCCGGGCGGCGTAGCGCAGTCCGCCGATAACATAAGGCGTCCGTCCTGAAGCCGCCAACCCCACCACCATATCCACCGCCTTAAGGTTAAGCGCCCGCAAATCCTCGGCGGCCAACCCGAGGTCATCCTCCGCCCCCTCCACCGCCTTAAGCAGAGCGCCCGGGCCCCCGGCAATCAGTCCTACCACCACTCCATGCGGCACGCCGAAGGTCGGGGGGCATTCCGCTGCGTCCAAAACGCCTAAACGTCCACTGGTACCGGCGCCAAGATAGATCAGACGCCCTCCGGCGGCCAGTGCCGCCGCCGCCAAATCCACCGCGGCGGCAATGGCCGGCAGCTCTGGTCTAATGGCCTGGGGCACCAAATGATCCTGTTGATTAAACAACGTTACCATCTCCAGCGTAGTCAGCGTATCCAGATTCATCGAGTCGGGATTACGGGTTTCCGACATTAACGCGCCGAGCGTCGCTACATCATTATCATTGTCCATCTCATTGCCTTGAATTATTAATTCAACTATTTAACACTATTATTGAATATTTAATTCCGGCAGGCGAGAAAATTCTGTACCCTATGGCCAATTATGGCTAATAACAATGAAATAGGTTATGAACAGCAACTGCACCCTAGCGGGGCCATCATTATGAGTAGCGTTTTGCGTATTCGCCAGTTGTACCGGTCTTTATCACCCAATGACCGCAAGTTGGCCGATTATCTGTTGACGCAAACCGATCGGGCGCGGCATCTCAGCTCGCAAAAGGTGGCCGAACAGGTGGGTGTTAGCCAATCAAGCGTGGTCAAATTTGCCCAAAAACTCGGTTATAAAGGCTTTACCGCGCTAAAGCTGGCGCTGAGCGAAGCACTGGCCAGCGTTCAGGAGACCCCCTCGGTTACCGTCCATAATCATATTCTCAGCAACGATCCATTAAAAACGGTAGGAGAAAAACTACTGACGGAAAAAGTAGCGGCCCTGCGCGCGACGCTTGATATCAATAGCGAAGAGCGACTTCGACAGGGCGTGGCGCTACTGCAAGAGGCCAGGAGGGTGATCATCGTCGGCATCGGCGCCTCCGGGCTGGTAGCGAAGGATTTTTCGTATAAACTCATGAAAATCGGCATGTCGGCGGTGGCGGAAACCGATATGCATGTCCTGCTGGCCACCGTACAGGCTATCAGCCCACAAGATCTTTTGGTGGCCATCTCCTTTAGCGGAAGACGGCGGGAGATCAACCTCGCGGCGCAGGAGGCAAACCGGGTGGGCGCCCGGGTACTGGCTATTACTCATTTTTCCCCCAATGCCTTGCAGCAGCATGCCGATATCGCTTTATATACCGTTGCCCAAGAACAGGCCCAGGGCAGCGGCGCCCTTTCATCCACGATCGCCCAGTTAGCGTTAACGGATTTGCTGTTTATGGCGCTGGTGCAGCGCGACCTGGAACATGCCCCGGAACGGATTCGCCATAGCGAGGAGCTATTGAATAAACTGGCTTAAGCCTGCAGCGTCTCGACCCACGGGCCGACGCGCCACGCTTTCCAGATGCGGCGCACCGCCTGGGTTGCCAGCTTTCCCCGTTATTTCTAGTGCAACGTCGAGCCTATAATCAACAGTAAAAGATTATGCTCAAGCACGGAGACAGCGTTGGTCTTGATATCTGTAGACGTTTGTCTTCTCGCTCTGAGCGTTAACATGTTGGGATATAATTTTGCCAATCCCAATATCACCTTGGTCATATTATCTGCATTAGCCAACATCACGTTCGTGCGCAGCATATGATCGGTGACAATTGCCCTATAAATCGACTTATCGGAAATAATGGTCCCCTCGCTAAGATTGAGATATTTCCCCAGCTTCTGGCCAAAGGACCCCAGATCGAATCTTTCATTGCACCTTTCGCGATTAAATATTGATAAGATGTTTTTTTCGTCTTTCTGTAATAACGTATTGCCCGCATAATATAAAATATCATCAGTATTAACGGCAAGATGTGAGACCTCATGAACCATGATATGCACCAAAGGCTTGTCGCTGGCCTCCTTGTGCTCGACCCGGTCGGCCATAACATAGATTTTATTTTTCGGATCGCTGGGGCTACAGAAGGCATAATCGCATTTAAGTTTTTCCTCCTTGGTGAGCGTCGAAAAAAATCCTCCGGCGTCCCCCGGTTGTTTAATTGTTGATACAATAGCGATGTTATCATAAACGGTTTTTTTTGCTTGTTGGGCATGATCCACCGCTGTTTCCATAAAGCTGACAGCTTCTTTGATAATCGCGGGATTCTCAGTATCAAGCGCCGACTTAAGGTAATCATGCAGCAAAGCGGCTTTGGCCGGTTCTTGTTTAGCCAGTTTAATAGCTGCTTTCGCTCGGTCTATGACAAAATATGCGACATCTAAAGAAAATTTAACATCCATTTGCAGGTCGGTAAGGTGATAGGATTGCGCTATTTCCTGGTTTTTTAACGCATCGATTACAACATACTCCCTATTACCTAAATTTTTGCCGATCTGTTTTGTTAATGCCTGTTCAATATTGACAACTTCCTTCGTTTTGAACTCCTGTATCGGGATGAATTCGTTAAAAGTTGGGAGGTCAATAGTCACAATATTCTTGCCTACTCCGGCAATATCCGCCGATAGCCGGGGCATACCATCTGATGCGCCCTGCATTTTCCGAAATGTAGGCGCTATTTGGCTGTTTATTTCAGCTTGATTCACCTTAGGATCCAGCCCTTGTCGCAGCCGGGCTCCAGCAGATGCTGTATTGATTAGTTGAGGGCGTTCAATTTTACGTAACGCCGGCTTCAGCTCAGGGATGATATGTTCCATGGCGCGCCCGAGGCGTAAGATTTGTTTAAATGAAGATTTACCGATACTAAAAAAAGGGAAAAATACATTTTCAGCCAATTTTATACCGCGGCTTATAACTTGTTTACAAGTCAATGTCTCAGCTAATTCAGTGCCGGCATGTTGAAAAAATGTTTGTGCCGCAACGTGTATTGACTCTTTAAGCGTGTATTTAGCGGCAAGATTAACCTCAAGACCTTTCGCTACATGCTTTACGCCGGAGTAACCGCTTTTAGCCAAGCCTTCACCTACATCAGTCGCCAATGCAGAGGCTTCACCCAAAAACGGAACCATGAATATCATATCCATGCCGCAATCAAATACAGCCGAACCCGGCTCATCATGGGTGATATCATTGATGCAATTAAAGAACGGCACAAAATTAAGCAATAGATCCTTGGCCTCTTCCCAGCGGGTTACCCCCGCGCCATATGAGTCCAGCTGTTTACGAAAATCTTGTTTATGCATATCGGAAAAAAATAAATTGATCTTTTCCTCTTTGTTCTGTTCCGAGGCAGATATGCCATAAGAACGCTCAGCATGGTAAACTACTATTAACCGAAAATCCTTTCTAAACCTGTCTTTATCCACCTGCGGCAACAATGCCTGATATAGCCTGGTATTTTTATCCACTCGAACGATCTGATAGCCCCCCCTATTACCGTAAAGGGCATAAATACGGGTCTCCTGCGCATTTTTCGCTTCAAACAAATTGACATTGGAAGGGTTTTTGATTGTCTCCATCAAAATAGTTGCCACTACCTGCGCGCCTGAACACTCATGGCATGGCGGTTGCAGTATAAAAGCACCGTATCTAATGTTAGCCGCATCGATAAACTTCCTTTCTGGATCGCTGAGCAACGAAAACGCCGCGGATATAAATATCCTATCAAGATCATGGAAATTTTTAGTAATATTATCATTTTGTTTTGCAAACGCCCGATCTAACTCCCTGGTCGTATAGCCGCCGTCCGGATGAATAAATTCCAACCTCTTTTTATAATGCGCTACGCTATCTCTAAACAACGAGTACGGATCCGCCGCCTGAATATTTTGTTCATCGGACAAAAAAAACGACAAGATGCGCGCTTCTGTTTTTAGCTGATTTTTCGGCAACCAGTCAATAGGCTCATTTGACCGATGTTCCAGATAGCAAAACAGCGCCGGCACGGTAAAAAAACGGACCAAGGCCGGTGAGACGCCGGCTTCTCCCAACTGTAAATAAAGGGCGTACCCCAATGCATAGGCTTCTTTAGCGGTGAATGCCCTCCAATCGGCGCCCGACTTGGCGGCAAAAGATAATCCCGCATGGCTGAGTCCCCAATGAATATGATGCTGAGCATTGTGTAGTGGACTGGCAATGATAAAGGGGAAGTCGGACGCAACAATGTTTTCCAAAATATAGTCGTGGATATGTGAGCGGTTTGTTTCGGAAAGTACGGCTAATTTTTGGTCAATATGGCTTTTTAAGCGCGCTTTAAACAGTGGTATAACGTCATCTACATTTTTATTTAGGGTGATAAATTCATCGATTAAAAAATTGAATACCCCAGCGCGAAAGATTTTGCGTTCAATCCAGCTATTGACCACCGCACGTTGTTCTACTGGCGCAAGCCCAGTGGTAGGCGCTGTAGCGACGCCATCTGCTACTATTTTTACCACGTCGGCAATAGCCGCAGATTGCGCTGGATTAAAATCCATTAGTTCAATAACAGATTTAATAAGCAAAGCAGTACTTTCATGTGAGAGATAGTTGGCATCCCGGTTCTGTTTGATAAAATACGCGCCGAGCCGCCAATCCGTTTCATCAATGTAGCCGGGCGCGCCACCGGCATTCGGTGAATGCGCCCGGTAGGCGCCGGCGCCTTGATGCTCGGACGCCGACGCCGCGGGAAAAAACAAGGGGTCGCGCCAATTCACAAGGCGGGCATTATCCGGCGGCAGCCAGCCGGCGTGCGTTTGTTGCCTGGCGGACATTGCCGAGTGGGCGCCAACATCAACGTAAACCGAACGCCCGCCAGCGCCAATATGCGATATGGAATTGAGCGTGGGTCCTGTTAACGCTCCGCCGGAGCGCAAAACGTTCAACCAGATTTTTTTTATTGTGAGCGGGCTATCAGTCTCGACGACCGGGGAATGAACTGCGGCCTCGTTAGAGACCTGGACCAGATGGTATAGTCGGCGACCTAAGGCCTGATAACATTCTTCATCGGTTGCGGTGGAATGCGGTATTTTTCGATAGTTTACGTTTTCCATTGGCTTATTATCGCCCCCACAGCCACCCTGTATTCCATTTTTTATAAAATTGAACATTATACTGTTCTCCATGATATGCAAACGATAACAAGTAAAATCCTTATAGGCTCGTCTAATCCATCGTTGGCTATAAATCCGATGGATTAATTTACAAAAATACGCACTATTTACTCCCTATTTAAAACAACCAGGGTATAATGCGCATTTAATTACCAAACAAATGCAAGTCCGCGATAATAAACATTATTAATTGAGATGCAATATTGAGATCAACCTTTTATTATCATTTTCTTGCACCGTGAAGTATAGCATAGACAGTTAAATGATTATTATTTAATAATTTCAATAAATCATTATATTGAATACCAAAAAAAACGATCGTTTTAGAATTGAAATGGGTTAATAATGAAAATATCCCGACTTAGAGGTATCTATTGTTTATCGATTCAATATAGAGTCATCAAAAACAAAAGGCAAGCGGGCGATTAAAAAACGTCATTTTTCGCACAATACCCGCCAAGATAAACGCTGAACATAATAGTATACTCTCCATTACCAAGCCAATAATATAAATCAGAGCAGCTTATTATAAAATCATCATGTTAAAAATCGCCATATTGTTAATGCGGCATAGCGTCAAGAATTATATAAATAATGACGCAATGAAAAACTCACGTTGTCTGCATTCCGAGTGATGTTTACCCTTCCAGTGCCGGCGGCATGAACGGTGGCCAATACATTCGCTCACCGCCTTGGCAAGAGATTCGCATCGTAAAAACGGCCGGCCCCCTCTTTAGCGATATGTGCGAGCACTTGTCTCTGATCTGGAGGCCTTGGGTTGCTTAGACAATGGATTCGCAAGCGTTAACGGATTCTATCCTCCTGATAGCTAGAAATATTTAATACTCCGCTTTACGGCTCATAACCGGCTCTATTACAATACTTTGGCGTTTATTGCTAAATATGGTATTATTTGAAAACGTATTATTTTATCGAAATGCATTTAATTATTATTGTGCTGAATTTTAAACAAATATAAGATATTGATATGGCATTATTAATAACAAAGAAGTGTATTAACTGCGACATGTGCGAACCTGAATGCCCTAACCAGGCGATCACCATGGGTCCGGAGTTTTATGAGATTGATCCTAACCGCTGCACAGAATGCATCGGGCATTATGACACCCCTACCTGTGTTAAGGTTTGTCCCATTGATAACACCATTCTCCCCGATCCGCAGATGATTGAAAGCACCGATAGGCTATGGGAAAAATTTGTGCTTATGTACCACGGCGATCGCCTTTAAGCAAGGTCGCTGATATAGCCTAGAAGTTTAGCGTTGCCGCAAGGCGACTTACTTTTCCAGAATGACCGTCGCACAGGCATAACGCCGTTCGTCGGCAAGGCTGACATGCACGCTGGTGACCCCTAAGCTTTTGGCCAGTTCAGCAGCCTGCAGGTAGAAACGCAGTCCCGGTTTGCCCAGAATATCATTTATCACTTCAAATTGAGCGAATGCCAGCCCGTTACGAATACCGGTGCCAAAGGCCTTGGCCGCCGCCTCTTTTACCGCAAACCGTTTGGCTAAAAAACGGATCGGTTGTTTATGCTGCAGGTATTGCGTCCATTCCGCAGCGCTCAGAATACGCTGGGCAAAACGGTCGCCGCTGCGCTCCACTACGGCTTGAATGCGGGCTATTTCAACAATATCGGTGCCGAGACCGAGAATAGCCATTATTCACACGCTCCCGGTGGCAGTCGATTATTCCAGTCTAAGAGTACCCCTACCACGATATCCACCTCCAAACGCCAGATAACGTAAACGTGACTGTTTATTTTTAGGTTCACGCGATGATACCGTTTATTTGCATTCGGCCGATAAAATTTTTTTACGCCGTAGGCAGACGGACGCCACGCCGATCTTAGATCTTGCCAAGTGAGTCATCCGGGGTGGTTTTCGTTTGCGGCGGCGTCTTTATCATAAACTGACCAAATAGCTCGCGACTTTTTAGCGGCTTGCCGCCCAGATAGGGTTTAAGTGCCATACGCGTGAAGCGCTTGGCCGCGCGCAGGGTTTCGATATCGGGAAACTGGCGGGCGGCCAGCGCCTGAAGTTCGCGACCGGTAAAGCTGTGGTGATCAATGACCACACTGGCGATAAACCCTTTTTCCTCACGAAACCGATAGGTCATATCGTCGTCCACCGGCAGTCCGGTGGCGGCGCAATGCAAGAAGTCGACACCATAGCCGAGATGCCCTAGCAGCGCCAGTTCAAAGCGTCTTAACGCCGGTTCGGGCGAGCCGCTATCTCCCGCCAGCGATTGCAGGCAGTGCAGGTAATCAAAAAACAGCGAGGAGT
>JAATGH010000097.1 GCA_015654745.1 Enterobacterales bacterium | reverse complement strand
AATGCCAGGATACCAAGAAACGCCACCAGCGCCCGGCGAACAAACAGTGCCGACTCAGCTGAATAGTAGCGAAAGGGGTTGTGATCTATTTTCATTCCGCGGGATTATTTCACTCTGTACATCTTCACCGGTCTATTCCCGGTGATATGGATGGTTGGTAGTAATACTCCAGGCACGATACAGGCTCTCCGCGACTAACACCCGTACTAAGGGGTGAGGCAAGGTTAACGGCGATAACGACCAGCTTTGCTCCGCGGCCGTTTTACATGCCGGAGCCAGCCCTTCCGGACCGCCGATCAGCAAGCTGATATCGCGTCCGTCCTGCTTCCAGCGCTCCAGCTGTTGCGCCAGCATCGGTGTCTGCCAGGGGGCGCCGGGAATATCCAGCGTCACGATGCGATTACCTTTGCCGACGGCGGCAAGCATCTGTTCACCCTCTTTTTCCAAAATACGGGGAATATCGGCATTCTTTCCCCGTTTGCCGGCCGGGATTTCGATCAACTCCAGCGGCATATCTTTTGGAAAACGGCGCAGATAATCCATAAAGCCGGTTTGCACCCACTCCGGCATGCGGGTACCCACAGCGATCAGCTGAAGTCTCACCGGTTAACTCCAGAGCTTTTCCAACTCATAGAGCTGGCGACTTTCCGCCTGCATAACGTGCACAATGACATCGCCCAGATCGACCACGATCCAATCGGCGACTTTTTCACCGTCGACACCCAAAGGCATCAAACCGGCGGTGCGGGATTCCTGTACGACATGATCGGCGATGGACATAACGTGGCGACTGGAGGTACCGGTGCAGATCACCATGCAATCAGTAATGCTGGATTTGCCTCGCACGTCGATGGAAATAATATCCTGGCCTTTCAAATCATCAATTTTATCAATGACGAACTCTTCGAGCGTGTTACCTTGCAAAGATTCCCCCTTCGGTGTGCTTTGCGTGCGCGGCCTTGTGGGGCAACGCAAATATATGTGGGTTAACGGACTGAATGCGTGCCAACGGCTTAACGAGACGCGGGTGTTTCAGCCGAAGAAATAAGCCGCGCAGTATAGCATGGGGCGCACACTAGCGATATAAACCCTGCTCGTCAATATAACGTTGCACCGATGGCGAGATCATATCATCGCAGCGGCCCCCGGCGTGGCGCCGCTCGCGGATCGAAGAAGCCGAAATATCCAGCAGCGGCGTTTGCGCCAGATAGATAAGACCGGCCGGCCGCCGATGCAGTTGGCGCACATCGCGCGTCAGCCTGGCTTCCAACCAGGATTGCAATGCCGGGGTAGCCATAGTAGCGCCATATCCCGGTCTGGCGCAAACCAGCAGATGGCAGATGTCCAGCAGCTCCAGCCCCCGGTGCCACTGCGGCAGGGTGAGCAACGAGTCCTGCCCGATGATAAAACCCAGCGGCGCGGTAGCTCCGCGCTCGCGACGCAGTGTTTCAAAGGTTTCCACCGTCCAGGAGGGGTTGTCACGGTGCAGCTCCCGATCGTCTATATCGAATAACGGATTCCCGGTATCGGCGATGGCCAACCGCGCCATGGTCAGCCGCTGCTGCGCGCTGGCCTCAGGCTGCGGGCGATGGGGCGGCACGTTATTTGGCAGCAAGGTTACGCGCTGTAAGCCGACCAGGCCGGCAAGGGCCACCACCGGCTTGATATGTCCATAATGTATATGATCAAATGTCCCGCCGAACAGTGCGGACAGCGCGCCTTCTCCAGGCAAGGTCGTGGTTTCAGTCATTCCAGGGTCTCAGACAGGAATCTATCATCCATTTTGTTACACAATAGCAGCGAAAGGGCATCAAGATCGGTCCATACCGGGTAACCGTAGTCCTGTTTTAGCGCGATTTCCATACGGGTCATCAGCGTCACCGCCTGGTGGACCTGCCGGGGCGACAGGCGTTGCAATGCCTGGGTCAACAGCGCGCGGCGATTTTGCCAGACTTTGTGCTGATCGAACAACGCGCGCAGCGGCACCGTCGTGGCCTGCCGTTGCAGCGTCAGCAGCATCAGAACTTCCCGCTGCACCGTACGCAGCAGGATCACCGGCTCGCAGCCCTCCTGGCGCAGCTGTCGCAGTATATGTCCGGCCCGTTTGCCTTTGGCCGCCAGCAGCGCGTCTACCCAATGAAACGGGGTAAAGTGTGCGGCGTCGTTAACTGCCGTTTCCACTCGCGGCAAGGTCAGGCTGCCGTCGGGGTAGACGAGCGACAATCGTTCCAGCGCCTGCGACAACGCCAGCAGGTTGCCCTCATAGCAATAGCACAACAGCTGATTGGCCGCATCGTCCAGCGTGAGTCCCATGGCTTTTGCCCGGCTGGCCACCCACCGCGGCAACTGCGCCTGTTCCGGCGTGGTGCAGGTAACCAGCGCCCCATCGCGGCCAACCGCCTTGAACCAGGCGCTATTTTCCTGGCCACGGGTAAGTTTGGTCCCCCGCAGTATCAGTAATAGGTCTGGATGAAGCAGCGTGGACAGCAACAGCAGTTTTTCACCTATCGGGGCGCTGACGCCATTTTCCGGCAAGATCAGCTGGAGTGTCTGGCGATTGGCAAACAGGCTCATGGCCTGGCACAGGCCAAAAATGTCATCCCAGTCCGTGGCGGCATCAAGGGTAATATTGAAATGTTCGCTAAACTGCTGTGATTGTGCGTGTTGGCGTATCTTGTCGTGGCTCTCCTGCAGCAGCAGGGGGTCGTTGCCGAACAACAGATAACAGGCGCGCAGCCCCTCTTGAAGCTGCGCGCCTAATTGCTCGGGGTAAAGCCTGATCATTGTATTTCCTGAGCCGCCGGTTTAATTCCCAGTTTTTCGTCAACGGCACCGTTGGCTCGCTCTGCGGCCTGTACCGCCACCAGCCTGCGCACTAGCTGCTGCGCGGCCTGCTCACGCAGTTCCTGGCGGATAATATCGCCTTCGTTATCCTTGGCCAGCGCGGTCAGCGGGTTATCGAAGAACGACCGGAATACGCGAAGCGTGATGGGGAACAGATCCTTGCCCGGGATCAGCACCTGTGCGCGGACCTCAAGCACTAACTGATATTCGGCGGTTTTACCATCCTGGAATACCGATACGGTTTGTCGGCCCTCGGAAGCGCCGGTAATCCGCAACGACGGCAGTTTTTTACTGCCCGGATCCTGATCCTTGACCACCGTGACGTCGTTTAGGCGCAGCTGTTCACGCACCGAGCGGGTCAGCGGGCCATAGGGATCGTAACTGTTCAAGGTTAAGGTTTTTAATTCTTTTGGCACGTTCGTGGTGCCGCGCAGATGGAAACCGCAGCCCGCGGTGACCAGCACCGCGCACCCCAGCAGCAACGCTATAATACGATGACGCACAACGCCTCCTTGGCTTAACCCGCTACCAGATTAAGTAATTTTCCCGGTACATAAATCACTTTACGTATCTGGACCCCTTCAAGATGTTTCGCCACCAGATGTTCCTGGAGAGCACGTTCACGCACCAGCGCTTCATCTGCATCGGCGGGCACGGTAATTCTCCCGCGCAGTTTACCATTAACCTGTATTACCACCAGCTTGGCGTCTTCAACCATAGCCGCGTCGTCGGCCACCGGCCAGGGGGCGTTATCAATATCACCCGCGCCGCCCAGCGCCCGCCATAGCTCAAAGCTGGCATGGGGGGTGAACGGGTAAAGCATCCGCACCACCGCCAGCAGGGCTTCCTGCAGCAGGGCGCGATCCTGCGTGGTCGACTGAGGCACCCGAGCCAGCTTGTTCATCAGCTCCATAATCGCGGCAATGGCGGTATTGAAGGTTTGGCGGCGACCAACATCATCGGTAACCTTGGCGATGGTTTTGTGCAGTTCCCGACGCAGGGATTTTTGCGCATCGTCCAGCGCGCCAAGATCCACCGCCTCGGCAGGGCCCTGGGCGGTATGATCAAATACCAGCTTCCAGACGCGTTTCAAAAAGCGATTTGCTCCCTCCACGCCCGACTCTTGCCACTCCAGCGTCATTTCAGCCGGCGAGGCGAACATCATAAACAGTCTGACGGTATCGGCGCCGTATTTTTTCACCATGATCTGCGGGTCGATACCGTTGTTTTTCGATTTCGACATTTTGCTCATGCCGGCATAGATAAGCTCACGGCCCTCGGTATCAATAGCTTTGGTAATGCGGCCTTTTTCATCCCGTTCCACCTCGACATCCGCCGGCGAGACCCAGATCTGTTCGCCGCCGTCGCCGAGATAGTAAAACGCATCCGCCAGCACCATCCCCTGGCACAGCAGGCGTTTGGCCGGTTCATCGGAGGTGACCAGCCCGGCGTCGCGCATCAGTTTATGATAAAAACGGAAGTACATCAGATGCATGATGGCATGCTCTATGCCACCAACGTACTGATCGACCGGCAGCCAATAGTTGGCGGCGGCCGGATCCAGCATACCCTGGTCATAATGCGGGCAGGTGTAGCGCGCATAATACCAGGATGATTCCATAAAGGTATCGAACGTGTCGGTTTCACGCAGGGCGGGCCTGCCGTTAACGGTGGTTTTCGCCCACTCGGGATCGGCTTTGATCGGGCTGGTGATACCATCCATGATCACATCTTCCGGCAACAGCACCGGCAGCTGATCGTCGGGAGTGGGAACCACGGTGCCATCCTCCAGCGTGACCATCGGGATCGGCGCGCCCCAATAACGCTGGCGCGATACCCCCCAGTCGCGCAGGCGGTAATTCACCTTGCGCTCTCCCACCCCGATGGCCACCAGCTTATCGGCAATGGCGTTAAAGCCGGCGTGGTGTTCCAGACCGTCAAATTCACCGGAGTTGAACAGTACGCCTTTTTCCGTCATGGCTTGCCGGGCCAGATCGGGCGCCGTGCCGTCGGCGGCCAGGATCACCGGTTTAATGTCCAGGCCGTATTTGGTAGCGAATTCCCAGTCGCGCTGGTCGTGGCCGGGCACCGCCATTACCGCGCCGGTGCCATATTCCATCAGCACAAAGTTGGCGACCCAAATCGGCACCGGTTTCCCGGTTAACGGATGGATGGCAAACAGGCCGGTATCCACGCCGCTCTTCTCCATGGTGGCCATTTCAGCCTCGGCCACCTTGGTATTGCGGCATTCGGCGATAAAGTCGGCCAGTGCCGGATTGCCGGCGGCGGCTTGCAAGGACAGCGGGTGGCCGGCGGCGACGGCGACGTAGGTGACGCCCATAAAGGTATCTGGGCGGGTGGTATAGACCGACAGCGTCTGTTCGCTATCGGCCACGTTGAACCGGATTTCCACCCCTTCGGAGCGGCCTATCCAGTTTCGCTGCATGGTTTTTACCTGTTCCGGCCAGTGCTCAAGCTTATCCAGCCCGTAGAGCAGTTGATCGGCATAGGCGGTGATTTTCACGAACCACTGTGGAATTTCCTTGCGTTCAACTTTGGTGCCGCAGCGCCAGCAGCCGCCGTCGATCACCTGTTCGTTGGCCAACACCGTCTGGTCATGAGGACACCAGTTCACCGCAGAGGTTTTTTTGTAAACCAGGCCTTTTTCATATAAGCGGGCAAAAAACCACTGTTCCCAGCGATAATAATCCGGCCGGCAGGTTGTGACTTCACGATCCCAGTCAAAGCCGAAACCCAGCAGTTTGAGCTGGGTCTTCATATAATCAATATTGGCATAGGTCCACGGAGCGGGGGCGGTATGATTTTTAACCGCGGCACCCTCGGCCGGTAGGCCAAACGCATCCCAGCCGATGGGCTGCAACACATTTTTCCCCAGCATGCGCTGGTAGCGAGAGATTACATCGCCGATGGTGTAGTTGCGCACGTGGCCCATATGCAGGCGACCCGAGGGGTAGGGCAGCATGGATAGGCAATAGTATTTTTCCTTGCCGGCATCCTCGGTGACTTTAAACGTTTGACGATCTTGCCAGTGAAGCTGGACGTTGGATTCAATCTCTTCCGGGCGATATTGCTCTTGCATGGCAGCCAGTGGTCCTTAAAGTGAATACAGCTATACCCGTCATACTTCAAGTTGCAGGTGCGTTGGCTTTCCTCGCTCACCCCGGTCACTTACCGGTGTAAGCTCCCGCGATTCGCTGCGTCGCCGCCTTCCTGCCACTGGAACTATTTAGGGTCTATACCCGTCATACTTCAAGTTGCAGGTGCGTTGACGGCGCGCGGCGACCCGACACACCCAGGGTTCTCTCGCCCGCCGTTTTCTTGCAACTTGAATTCTATTCGGTATGCGCTCGCATTGCGTACCTGATAGGGGGTATTGAGCGATTATAACGAAAAGATCCGCATAGCATAGCTGATAAGCCACGCCGGCAACAACACCCGGCGGTGCCTGCTGGCGTATTTATACCCCAATCGGCGGGATCCGGCCGATTTATTCTGGCGCAGCGCGCCTAATGGCGGGTGCGATCTCCTTTTTAGACTAAAATAATCAGTACGATACCCATAAAGCGGCGTTGGGTAGGCCATTTCAGGTCATGCCGTCGAAGCTCAGGAGAAGATTATGGACAAGGTTGCGCACTATTACCGCGAATTAGTGGCCTCCCTAAGCCGACAATTGGCGCAGGGCGAGAGGGATATTGATGTGCTGGTAGCCGATGCGCGCAAACGCTTGCTGGCAACCGGCGAACTTACTGCCGAGCAGGTGACCAGCGTAATACGTTCGGTGCGCCGCGATGTGGAGGAATTCGCCCGCAGCTATGATGAAAGCCATTCTACCGATACCGATAGCGTTTTCACCCGAGTGATCAAGGAAAGTCTTTGGCAAGAACTGGCGGATATTACCGATAAAACCCAATTGGAATGGCGCGAAGTGTTCAAGGATGTGAGCCACCACGGGGTCTATACCAGCGGCGAGGTGGTGGGACTGGGGAATTTGGTCTGCGAACGTTGTCACCATCAGCTGGCGTTTTACACGCCGGAAGTGTTGCCGCTATGTCCGGAATGTGGTTTCGATCAGTTCCAGCGCCGGCCTTTCGACTAACCGACGCCCGCCTCAAGACGGAGCAGCCGGGAAGTGGGATGACTGATGAGTTTGTCGACAACATTCTGTTCCCCGCCATGATGGACATGGCGGTTGGCCGGTAGGCTGATTAATGCAGTATTTTGGCTAGGAAGTCCCGGGCACGATCGGTTTGCGGATGCTGTAAGAACGCCTCTTTGTGCGTGTCCTCGACGATTTTGCCTTCATCCATAAAGATCACCCGGTTGGCCACCTTGCGGGCAAAACCCATTTCATGGGTGACCACCATCATGGTCATGCCTTCCTGTGCCAATTCCACCATGACGTCCAGCACTTCGTTAATCATCTCCGGATCGAGCGCCGAGGTGGGCTCATCAAACAACATGGCCACCGGATCCATGCACAGGGCGCGCGCTATGGCCACGCGCTGCTGCTGGCCGCCGGACAACTGGCCGGGAAACTTATTGGCCTGTACCGATAAGCCAACCCGTTCGAGTAGTTTTAGCCCTTTCTCGCGAGAGACGTCTTTGTTGCGCTTGAGCACTTTTACCTGCGCCAGCGTCAGGTTGTCAATGATCGATAAATGGGGAAACAATTCAAAATGCTGGAAGACCATTCCCACTTTTGCCCGCAGTTGGGCTAAGTTGGTGCGCTTGTCATTGACAATAATGTCGTTGACCATGATTTGCCCGCGCTGGATCGGCTCCAGTCCGTTGACGGTTTTGATTAGGGTGGATTTGCCCGATCCCGACGGACCGCATACCACCACGACTTCGCCGGTATTGACCTCCGTCGAACAATCGTTCAGAACCTGAAAATGGCCATACCATTTAGAAATATTTTTCAGGGAAATCATCTAACCGTCCTTTTCTTCAAATAATTCACCAGCAGCGAAGCGCTGAGACTAATAACAAAATAAACCGCTCCGGCGAACAGGATCATTTCCACCTGCGTTCCGTCACGTTCCCCCACCGACGAGGCGGTGCGGAAAAAGTCCGCTAGGCTTAGTACGTAAACCAACGACGTATCCTGGAACAAAACAATACCCTGCGTCAGCAGCAGCGGCACCATGGCGCGAAACGCCTGAGGCAGCACGACTAACTGCATGGATTGCCAGGGCGTCATGCCCAGCGCCAGCGCGGCGGCGCCCTGTCCCCGGGCGATACTGATGATGCCGGCGCGGATAATTTCCGAATAATAAGCGGCTTCAAACAGCGCAAAGGCCACCATGGCGGAAATCAGGCGAATATCGGTTTTGGGCGACAGCCCCAGAACCTTTTGTAGAAAACTGGGTACCACCAGGTAAAACCATAGCAGCACCATGAGCAAAGGTATGGATCGAAACAGATTAACGTAAAGCTTGGCAAACCAGCTGATTGGCCGCAGCGGCGATAAGCGCATCACCGCCAGCACGGTGCCCCAAATAATGCCGAAAAATACCGCGGTAAACGTGATTTTCAGAGTGATAACCATGCCTTGCACCATATAGGGCAGGCTTGGAATCACCGAACTCCAGTCAAATTGGTACATCATTTACCTCCCACATGACCGGGCAAACGGACCTTGCGCTCAACCAAATGCATAAAGAACATTATCACGGCGTTAATAATGAGATAGCCGACGGTGATGGCGGTAAAAGATTCATAGGCGTGGGCTGAATAATCTAGCAGCTTGCCGGCCTGCGCCGCCATATCCACCAGACCGATAGTGGATGCCACCGCGGAGTTTTTCACCAAATTAAGCATTTCGGAGGTCATCGGCGGCACGATAACGCGATAGGCATTGGGTAATAATACGTAGCGGTAGGTCTGGGGTAAGGTTAGCCCCATGGCCAGGCCCGCGGCCTGCTGACCCGAAGGCAGTGACTGAATGCCGGTGCGTACCTGCTCGCAAACGCGGGCGGCGGTAAACAACCCCAGGCAGACCATCGACGACACAAAAAATTGGATATTCGGATCCAATTGCGATTTGAACCACATGCCGATATCGGCGGGCAACAGTTCCGGCACCACCAAATACCAAATGAAAAATTGCACTATCAGGGGAATGTTACGGAATAACTCAACATAACAGGTGCCCAAGGCGGAAAGAAAACGATTCGGGACGGTGCGCAGAACGCCAAATATTGAACCGACCAGCAAGGCGATAATCCAGGCGCAAACTGAAACGGCGATGGTTACCTTGAATCCAGCCCAAAGCCAGCCGAGATAAGTCGTATTGCCAAATGGGGCGGCTTCAAAAAAAATGCCCCAATTCCAATTTATTGACATAAAAAACTCCGGCAAAAAAGGGTAGCATCGCTACCCTGAAGATTGATGGAGGCTTAAATCCGCCGTACCGCGGGGAACGACCGCGGCGCGTCTGTCTGTCCTGGCCTCCGTCAATCGAGGGGGCGGGGAGTTCACCCGCCCTTATTGTTATTATACCCGTCATACTTCAAGCCACAGGTGCGTTGCCCGCACTCGCTTGCCGCCTTCCCGCGACCCGAATTATGTAGAGTATGGACGTGAGCCTAGTTTACGGCTTTGTCGTTGGGGGCTTTGAACAGTTGCTTGACGTCGTCGGACATATCGAAGTTCATATTCAGGTTCTTTGGCGGAATCGGTTGTTTGAACCAGGTGTCGTACCATTTAGCCGCTTTGCCCGACGTTTGTATGGAAATAATGGTGTCATCCACCAGCTTTTTAAACTGTGGATCGTCTTTGCGCATCATGCAGCCATAAGCTTCTTTTGACTGTGGGGTGCCGACGATATCCCACTCTGCGGGGTTTTTCGACTTGGCACGTTCGCCGGCCAACAAGGCATCGTCCAGCATAAAGGCCACCGCACGTCCGGTTTCCAACGTACGGAACGAGTCGCCATGGTCTTTAGTGGAGATAATCCGCATATTCATATGCTTTTCGTCATTGAGCTTATTGAGCAACACTTCCGAGGTGGTGCCGGCCGTGACGACGACGGTTTTGCCGGCTAAATCGGCAAAGTCTTTAATGCCACTGCCTTTTTTCACCGCGATACGGGTGCCGATGACAAACAGGGTATTGGAAAAATCGACCTGTTTTTGGCGTTCCAGATTGTTGGTCGTAGAACCACATTCAAAATCATAGGTGCCGTTTTGTAGCAGCGGAATACGGTTTTGCGAAGAGATCGGCAGATACTTTACCTGTAGGCTGGGAGCGTCAATTTTTTTCTTGATGGCGTCCACGATGGCATCTGAATATGACTGGGAATATCCCACCACTTTCTGCTGGTTGTCATAATAGGAAAAAGGAACCGAAGATTCCCTGTGGCCAACCACGATCACTCCGTTATCTTTGATTTTCTTAAGGGTGCCGGTCAGGTCTTCGGCATGCGCCATACTGCCGGCCATGCCCAGAACCAATAAAGATAAAGCCAATTTGCGCATTTGCATCTTCCAACTCCTTTGCTGTCGCTACGGTGCTCAAGGGATAAGCGCACCGCAATCATGAGTATCACGTTAAGCTTTGGATCCAGCCTAAAGCGTAAAACCAAAAACGGAACACCGTTAAAAAATAGCCGAATGTAAATAATTTGAAATGAAAAAGTTTGTATTTTGTGAGATGTAACGCACCAACAGATGGCATTTTGGGCAAAGGCGCACAATAAGGGTGCGAGGCGCGCACCACGGCGGAGCGCTGTGCGCGCAAACAGCTCGACAAAAAACAGTTTCTTACAACATTCGTTACGTTATACAGCAAAAAACATGCCAGACAAATAATTCGCAATGAAATAGGGAGGTGGCTTAGCTCAGCCGCCACAACCGTTGAGCACCGCGTCCCGGGTAAAACCGCTACGATGTTTTGCTCGCATTGGCGGAGATGGCGACATGCGCTTTGAAAATTTCCAGGGCGTTCGGCACTTGGGCGGGGTCGGCATATTTATCGGCGTTCCACAGGTCCGCGAAGCTGATAGCCCGGCCACAATGGATGAAGACTTCCTGCACGTGAATAATGACGACGCTTTTGGCCGGCTGTTGGTTCAGGGCGAAACGGCGGCATAATGCCGGGTCGATGGAGATGTTTGCCCGACCGTTCACTCGAAATCCCTCGCTCCACCCCGGAATCAGGAACAGCATGCCGACCCGCGGGTTTTGCAGGATGTTGCTCAAACCGTCGAGGCGATTATTGCCCGACCGATCCGGCAGCAGCAGCGTTTTTTCATCTTCCACATGCACAAAACCCGGCTCGCCGCCTTTGGGCGAGCAGTCGATGCCATTGGCGCCCTGGGTACCGAGGATGAGAAAAGGGGAGAGCGCTATCAACCGTTGGGCGTAGGTATCTAGGCAATCGATTTGTTTTTGCACTACCGCTTTATTCGGCTGGGCATAGTGTTCGCGCAGCTGGGCGGGCTCGTTGAGTAAATAACGGGCATCGGGATTCATACAAGGCTCACTGGTTACCTGTTGCAGGGATGTTGCATGGCGCACGATAACAGTAATGAGAATGATTAACAATAATTAGGATGGTAGTTATAAGCGAGCCCACAGGAACATCTGGGATGTTCCTGTGGAAGGCGCTAAGGCCGCCGGCGGCTGAACACCAGTGCGATAAATCCCAGCAGGAGGGTGGCAACCCATAGCGGCCAGTCACCGAGCCTGGCATAGGGGGTCAGGCCGGTGGTGGGCGTAACCCGGGCGTTTAATACATCGCGGGTAAATTGTGGCAGCATAGCGTCAATAGCGCCGTCGGCGCCAATCGTCGCCGTAATGCCGTTATTGGTGCCGCGCAGCAATGGCCGCCCTAGCTCAAGGGCCCGCATGCGTGCCATCTGGAAGTGTTGCCAGGGTCCGATAGAGTGTCCAAACCAGGCATCATTGGAAATAGTCAGCAGGAAATCGGTATCCGGACGGAAATTATCCCGCACTTGGGAACCGAGGATAATTTCATAACAGATGGCGGCGGTAAGCTTCATTCCGGCCACGTTTAGCTGCGGCTGAATATAGTTGCCACGGCTAAATGAAGACATCGGCAGGTTAAACAGGGGGGCGATCGGACGCAATAGACTCTCCATCGGCACGAATTCCCCAAACGGCACTAAATGATGTTTGGCGTAGCGGTTTTGCGTTGGGTAATGATAAGGCGTGGGCTCACCCAGCACCAGAATGGTGTTGAAGTAAGTATAGCCATGGGACGTGCGCCGAGTGTCGATAATCCCGGTAATCAGGCTGGTATGCTGCTCGCGCAGCAGTTGATCCAGCTCGCCGAGAAATTCCCCCTGGTCGGTTTCATCATCCGGTATGGCGGATTCCGGCCAGATAATCATCTGGGCTTTACCCAACGCGGCGCGGCTGTGGGTTAGGTAGATATCTAGCGTGGGCCGTACCTGATCCGCTTCCCATTTAAGCGACTGGGCAATATTGCCCTGCACCAGCGCCACGTTAATCGCCCGTGCGTCCTGCGGCGTGTACCAATGCAGATTGCGCAAAGGCCAGGGCAGCAGCAGCAGGGCGAGCGCGCACACGCCGATTAATGGACGGCGAAGCGCCACCGCCGCCACCGCCAGGCCGCCGATCGCCATCAACAGGAAACTGATGCTGTCAACGCCGAAAAGCGGCGCCAGGCCTTTAAGCGGCCCGTCAATTTGCGTGTAGCCAAATTGCAGCCAGGGCAGGCCGGTCATTACCCAGCCGCGTAGAAACTCGGTTATCTGCCACAGTACCGGCGCGCCAAGCGCCAGCCGCCAGACGGATGTCCGGGGCCACATACGCGCCAGCAGGCCGCTAAACAGCATGGGGTAGAGCGCCAGATAAGCCGCGAGCAACGCGACCAGGGCTATATTTACCGGATCGGGCAGTCCGCCGAACTGCGCGATACTGACATAAATCCAGTTCATGCCGGTGCCGAACAGGCCAAAGCCCCAGATAAACCCGAGCCAGGCGGCCTGGCTCGGTGTACGATTCAACGTTACCGAAAGCAGGCCAATCAGTGACAGAACGGCCGCCGGCCAGAAATCATAGGGTGAAAAAGCCAGTGTGCCGCAGGCGCCGGTCAATAACGCCAGCAGCGCGCGTATCCACTGGCGTTCAGATCGCAATGCGCTCGCCATGTAAAATTTATTCTTCCATTATCGGTTGAGGTGAATCGTCGGGGATCTTAACATGAACCTGGATAATACGCCGACTATCGGCCATGGCGACCTTAAAGATATAACCATCTATTTCAATGGTTTCGCCCCTGGCTGGCAGGTGACCGAACGCCTGCATGACCAGACCGCCAATGGTATCAACCTCTTCATCGCTAAAGTGGGTGCCGAACGTATCGTTGAAATCCTCTATGGGCGTGAGGGCGCGGATGGTGAAGGTATGGCGGTTAAGCTGGCGGATATCACGGTCTTCCTCATCGTCATATTCATCCTCGATTTCACCGACGATCAGTTCCAGGATATCTTCTATGGTGACCAACCCGGACACGCCGCCGAATTCATCGATCACGATAGCCATATGGTAGCGCTGGGAGCGGAACTCCTTGAGCATCCGATCAACGCGTTTGCTTTCCGGCACCACGACGGCGGGACGCAACACTTTATCCATACTGAACGGTTGGGAATTGCTGAGCATAAACGGCAGCAGATCCTTGGCCATCAAAATCCCCTCGATATGGTCCTTGTCTTCACTGATCACCGGGAAACGAGAATGGGCGGATT
>JAATGH010000020.1 GCA_015654745.1 Enterobacterales bacterium | reverse complement strand
GTCTTCTCACGGGAACGGTTGAAGATTGAAACACTATAACCACGGCTCTCGATGTTCAGCGCCAGATTGCGCCCCATTACCGCCATACCGACTACGCCGATCTGTTGTGTGGACATTAAGCAACTCCTGTCTGAAGATGATCCCCCTGTCGCCTAACTACCAGGCGGACAGGGTATAAATGTGGATGATATGTTAACCTAGCTTTACACGCTAAGGGTAGTAATTGGTGCGATTGAGCTTTTAAGCATAAGCCCTCAGCTCTGATACAGCCACCGACCTCATAAGATAGTTATGAAAAACAGGGCCATGGCATTCTAATCTATTGATAAGTAGGGAAAAAAGTTGAGGTTATATGTCAGGAAGGGATAAAGGCAGCTCCGATAAACATCGATGATTAAGTTGCGTGCGTTGCCTATCGAAAAACCATCCCCATTTGTTAAAATAACGAATAGCGGACATGATATGGTAACACATAAATCTTAAGTCAATATATGACCGACGCTGAGACTCATGAACCACCAGCGCATCGGGGCAATATCTTACAAAATGCGCCGTTGCGCATACGCGGCGGGAAAAATCCACGTCTTCCAGATACATGAAAAACCTGGGATCAAAACCATGAATATCATGCAATACTTGCCGGCTGATCAGCATAAAACAGCCTGAAAGCGAGGGAGCGAAGAACGGCCTGCTATAGTCTGCCTGTCGCAATTCATAATCGTTATTAACGGGACCCGCTGAACGTGACATAAACCGCCGTACGAACAATTGATAGGGAGAAGGCAGCAGTTTGCAGCCATGTTGCAAACTACCATCGGGATAAATCACTTTGGGAATGGATAGCCCGACGGCATTGTTCAGGCCGAAGAGGTAAAGCTTGTCTATCTCGCCGGCAGCAAAATAAATATCCGGATTGCAGATTAATACGAACTGCGCCTTATGAGCGTATCGTTCAAAGACGGTATTGTGACCGGCGCCAAATCCCTTGTTTACCGGCAACGTGATAGTCTCAAGCTTTTCATGGAAAAACTCGCTAAGCCAGCCGCAATGAGCACCATTATCGACTATAACGACTTTGGAGATGCTTTCCTCATTGAGCAAAGACGATAAGGTTTGCTTGATTTCCTGGTACCGATGCTGATAAAGCACCAGAGAGGCTATAATTTTCACTGATCACACCAATTAAAATTTATTGAATAAAACATAGGTCAATGTGGTGATACTGCCCAGGAATTGTTGATGATAGACCCTGGATTGTCTCATTAATTTCAGACGATTGAAGAGATGATTATCCCGGATAGCGCTAAATGCCATAAGGGTATCTATAGCCGCGGGCGTGAGTGCGTCCCCCAGGCAAGAAAGTACGCTTCGATTGATATCATTCCAGCTCGCCATTCGTCCGCCATGCGCGTCGGAAAAATTATGCATCCGTTGCGGTAACCCCATACTATTGCCAATGATATTATTACTGTGCTGTCGATACAGCACCGTCGGCTCAGGGTCATACTTGACCTGGCCGCCACAACCGGTAACCAGCTGATATAATGTCCAATCATGAATAACGGGCTTAACCGGCGATATTTTCAGCATCAACTCCCTGGCCCGGTTGTTAAACACCATGGTATTGCCGCTGGCGATGTTTTGCAGTAAGGCATTGCCAAACGACGGCGCTTTCGAATAGAGGGGGGAATATCCTATCGGCACGCCGGCGCTGTCGATTAGCCGGGTTCGTGAACAGTAAAGGGCCGGAAGGTCCTCATTGGTACGATTTAGCCATTCAACCGCCCGGCTGAGTTTATCTCTTAGCCAAACATCATCCTGATCGGAAAATGCATAATAGTCGGCATTAATGGCCACATTGCCGATTAAGGACATAAAATTGTCGCAAAGGCCGGTTTGCGGCCCGTTAACCAAATGTCCTTCCACATCGGAACGGGCAATGAACGCCTTAATCTTCGCAACGGTGGAATCCGATGAACCGTCATCGGACACCCATAGCTGCCACGAACGATGGGTCTGATTGATAAAAGAATCCAACTGTTGTTTAAGATAAGTAGCGCCATTCTTGCTCGCCAATAAAATAGCCACGGCCGCGGATTGCTTATTCATTTCTTTCCACTGGTGTTTTAAAAGAACGATTTAGAGCGTGAAAACCCTAAATCTGAATCACTAACCTAAACATAAATCACTGACTAAGGCTTAAAATATCCCGCGTATTTTTCGTTCTAATTTCCAATGCGGCCCCAGGAATCAAAATACTCCAGCGCAACAAAGCGCTCGTCGCTGCGCCATTGACCTTCATTCACATATTCAATCAACGGTCGAACCTGCTGTATCGGGCTTATAACCAACCTGATGTCCTTCCGGAGCCTGTTAAAATACTCTAAAAATACATCAACGCCGGTGTTTAGCTGGTTAATGAGCTCATTATGATCCTTATTCACTATCAGTCCAGGATATTCCACGGCGGTCACTGTGGTACCCTTGTGCATATAACCGATAATAGTATTATGGGGAGCTGAAAAAAACAGTTCAATTAACAGCCGGTTCTCATACACGTTGTCCACCAGCGAGAGAGAGGTCGATTCGGAAGAGATAAGCGCTTTCATTGCCTGGCGCCCTTTGCGACGCCGGCACTCCAGCGTGTCGGCCAAGCAAAAATAGTAACCCATCACGCTGATATCCATCAAGTTGGCAACCGCCAGTTCAAAGGCTTCCTGTGTGCTGCCGCTCCAGCCGATATCCACCACGGCCACCTTGCTGCCAGGCACGATGCCCATGCTTTTTAAATAAATAAAGAGTCCGCGGCGATTTTGTCGGCAAATCTTAAGAATTTCTTTACGGTAAGCAGATAGAAATTTTACCACCTGAGGATAGTTTTCAGGGCCGATTTTTCCCCCGGGCGGAAATCCAAGATCTGCCAAAATCGACTGAAGTGGAGCTTCAAGACCGATTCGCTCCAATAATTCACTAACCGTCAAGCCATCAGCTGCTGACATCAAAAAATTAATATTCTGATTATAATTAAGCTCATCGATTAGTGCCAGATGAAACGCAGTGCGCGACCCCTGAAAATAACAAAACTGGGGTAGTCTGGAACCGAAGTACCGTCGGGCGACACGCTCTGGAATATACCCATCACGTGAAATAAATAATACTTTATCAATACCATCTGTTTGGCTTTGCTCCGCAATCCATGAAAGAAAAGCCCATACAGCGGGGGCCAGGTATTTAAATCCCAATTCCTGCAATGAATTTTCAGGGATCTTTTCGGCGCTAATCGTATGTAGCATCCCTTCGGCAATCGAACTCATCAGAGATTGTGGTGTTTTCTTGGCACGGGCATACGCAGGTTGATAATGGAATGCCGCCAGCTTTTTTTCCCGCGGTTTTTGCACATCAGATAGATAATTATCCCCAATATGCAAAATATCCTGTGGAGAGATATTATAAGTATTTATTATCTGATTGAATAATTCGCCTGAATCTCGTTTGGTGGCATTACGGACAGAGGAAATAAATAACGGTATATCTTGTATCTGATGCTTTAGCAATACCTGTCGAAAAAAAGCTTCATCAAGATACATATCCGAGGTGATGACTACGATCTTACCCTGTGCTATCAATTTTTTAAAAATGCTAAAAAGTTCCCCATTAGGCACGAGCAGATTTTTTTCAAGATCGTACTCCGCTTGCATCAGCTTGTCGTTGGGCACCATTAGACCTGTAATATTAGCGTAGATATCATTTAGCGTGATTTCTTTTTTACCAAAACGGATCATTTGGCGAAAGGCATCCGCTTGGGCCTTGCAACGTAGCTTACGAAAATCAGGGAGATCAAACTGGTTGCCAACTATATCAAATGCATCTTCAGGATCCGTCAAAGGACGTACAAATAGCGTATCGAAGAAATCGAATGAAACGACTTTGGCACTATTGATGGCCATCCATAATGCTTCCGTATTGGAAGCCCCAGACCAATCGTTAATTAATGACTCTGACTTCTGGTTCACTAGTTTTGAACCTCAAAATAAAATCCATTAGGAGTGAAGTTAATATTAAAGTACGGATCATATTGATAATACGCCGGATGCTTATCATAGAAATGTAACAACTCACGCCGCAGCCTGGCCAATTTTTTATCATCACTGTGGTCTTGGCCGCGAGAAACTGATTCATGGTGGATTAAGGTTACGCCTTGGCAGACAACATTGTAAAACCCCGCATCAATCAATCTTACACAGATATCAACATCATTATATGCTACCGGGAAACTTTCATCAAACCCACCCACGCTGAGATATTTATTCCGAGATACCATCAAACAAGCCCCGGTTACCGCCAGCCAGTTATATTCGATTTGGTTACGCAGGAAATATCCGGGATGATCTTTATGCTGACGTATATGGGCATGCATCGGACCATTATAAAGGTTTAGAACGCCGACATGCTGCACACGGACGCCGTCACCGTACACCAGCTTGGCGCCAACCGCCCCGATATGATCAAGTTGAGCGTATCCAGCCATTCGCTCCAGCCAATCTTCCTGCAATACTTCAGTATCGTCATTGAGCAACAGCAAGAGATCGCCGCTGGAATGCGCCACACCCTGATTAATCAATTGAGAAAAGTTAAAAGGCCTATCATCACGTATGATCTTGACCCGGCGATCTTGTTTTAGACTCTCAAGATAACCCAGCGTCCCGACGTCTTTGGAACCATTATCCACCACCACCACTTCGATGTTCTGATACCGGGTTGTGGTAAAAAGCGATTCAACGCAGCGCTGCAACACCGTCTGATTATCCCGGGTAGGGATAATGATTGAAATGAGTGGATTACCTTGCAGCGCGTAATTAATCCTGAAATAACCAGGGAAGTTGTCCAGCGCCTCGACGCTGCCGACAAGCCCTCGGCGTTGCAACGCGCTTTCACGTACGGCTTTGGATGCCGCCAGCACATAGGGTTTCGCGCCGATATCCGATGCGCATGATTCTGGAATAATCCGCCAATGATATAGAACCTTCGGAATATGGCTTATCTTATTTGTTATTTCCGCCAGCCGCAGCACGAAATCCCAGTCCTGGCAGCCATTGAATTCAACGCGCAGGCCGCCAAGCCTCTTGGCGAGGCTTAACCTGACACAGGAAACGTGGCAGGTGAACATGGTGCCCATCATGGTATCGGGAGACCAATCAGGCTTGAAAAACGGTTGGGAAAAGTTCCCCTCGGGAGTGAGCTTATCTTCATCGCTATAGATAAAATCGGGGTCGTCCGCGTTGATAGATTTGGCCAATTCAAACAAACAGTCGGCCGTTAATTCATCGTCGTGATCGAGGAAAACGATATAATCCTTGGCGGCGTTTTCCATGGCGACATTGGTCGCCCCGGCAATGCCCTGATTTTTAGTTAAATGAATGACCTTGATGCGTTCATCATCAAGCGCATCAATAGCTGCCGCCGTCTCAGCCAAGGGACTGGCGTCATTAACCAGCACCAGTTCCCACTCTGGATACCATTGGTTGCGCACTGATAAAACCATCTTTTCAAGCAGATCCGGCGGTGTATTATATATAGGCACGATGATGGAGAATGTCGGACGACGGAAAAACCTGCCGGTAATATCATCAAAATATCGAGGTTTATCGGTGGCGATATAGGTATATTCGTCCG
>JAATGH010000299.1 GCA_015654745.1 Enterobacterales bacterium | reverse complement strand
GAAGCCCCGGATTTTGAGATAGGTTGCGGTGGTAAAGGTGCCAACCAGGCGGTGGCGGCGGCCAAACTGGGTGCGGACGTGATGATGATCGGTAAAGTCGGTGAAGATATGTTCGCCGACAATACCGTCAATAATCTGCAGCGCTTTGGCATAAACACCCGCTTTGTCGAAACGGTGCCGGGCGTGTCCAGCGGAGTCGCGCCGATATTTGTTGATCGGGATTCCCATAACCGAATTTTAATCATCAAGGGCGCCAACAATCATCTACTCCCGGCAGATATAGACCGCGCCGAGCAACAGCTTAAACAATGCCGGCTGATTATCCTGCAGTTGGAAATTCCCCTGGCGAGCGTATATCACGCCATTGATATCGGCAGAAAACACCAGGTTCCCATTATCCTCAATCCCGCACCGGCCAGCCGGGAATTGGATATCGGTTATGCCTGCCAGTGCGATTTTTTTATGCCAAATGAAACTGAGCTGGAAATCCTCACCGGCATGCCGGTGGACAGCGAGGAGAACATCCTGCGCGCCGGGCGGACATTGCTGGCCAGGGGGTTGAAAAACCTGATTATTACCATGGGGCATCGCGGTTCGATGTGGTTAAGCGGCAACGACGTGCACCGGGTAGCGCCCATCTTGGTCAACGCTATGGATACCAGCGGCGCCGGAGATGCGTTTATCGGCTGTTTTGCCCATTATTGGGTCAAGGATGGCGATGTGAAACAGGCGATGGAATATGCCTCCGCCTATGCCGCTTACAGCGTCAGGGGTAAGGGTACGCAGCGCTCCTATCCCGATGCGGCTCAGTTCCATGATTTCCTCGCCACCCTTTCTCAGGAATAACATCATGCGCCACAATACGGTACAAATGCCTGACGGCTATTTAAATAAGACCCCGTTGTTCCAATTTATCCTGCTGTCGTGCCTGTTTCCCTTATGGGGCTGCGCGGCCAGCCTTAATGATATTCTGATTACCCAGTTTAAATCGGTATTCGCCCTAAGTGATTTTGCCAGCGCCCTGGTGCAAAGCGCCTTTTACGGTGGCTATTTTCTTATCGCCATTCCCGCTTCGATGGTTATCCGTAAAAGCAGCTACAAAATGGCCATTATGATCGGCCTTTCGTTGTATATCATCGGCTGCGTCTTGTTTTATCCTGCGTCCCACATGGCAACCTACACTATGTTTTTAGCGGCGATTTTCGCCATTGCCATCGGCCTGAGTTTTCTGGAAACCGCCGCCAATACCTATAGCTCGATGATCGGTCATCGCGATTATGCCACGCTGCGCTTAAACGTCAGCCAGACCTTTTACCCTATTGGCGCGCTGATGGGGATTGTGCTGGGTAAATATTTGGTTTTCCAGGAAGGCGGCAGCTTGAGCAGCCAGATGGCTGCCATGACGCCCGAGCAAGTGCACCAGTTTCGACTCAATATGCTGGAACTGACCCTGGAGCCCTATAAGTACTTGATTATGGTGCTGGTGGTTGTTATGGCATTGTTTATGATCACCCGTTATCCCCACTGTAAACCCCAGGCTGATAAATCAAACCTCACCGCCACGCCGGGAATGGGTGAAACATTACGTTATCTTGCCGGTAATTCCCGGTTTAAAAAAGGCATTGTGGCGCAATTCCTGTATGTCGGTATGCAGGTGGCGGTGTGGTCGTTTACCATTCGCCTGGCGCTGAACCTGGGTGCGGCAAATGAGCGAGACGCATCTAACTTCATGATTTATAGTTTTATATGCTTTTTTATCGGTAAATTTATCGCTAATTTTTTGATGACGCGCTTCAATCCACAAAAAGTCTTGATCGCTTATTCGGTCCTGGGTGTGGCAACACTGGCTTATGTTGTGCTGGTGCCTAATTTTACCGCTGTGTATGCCGCGGTGTTTGTCAGCGTACTTTTCGGACCTTGTTGGGCAACGATTTATGCGGGTACGTTGGATACGGTGGATAACAAGTATACCGAAGTGGCCGGCGCGGTGATTGTCATGGCTATCGTCGGCGCCGCCGTCGTGCCGGCAATTCAGGGGTTTGTTTCCGATCATCTTGGGTCGATGAAACAGGCGTTCGGCGTTTCGTTACTGTGCTTCGCTTATGTGGGCTACTATTTTTGGGCCGAATTGCGCAACAAGCAACCCACCGTCGCCGCGGCCAGAACAATGATGGACAATTAATCTAAGCCAGGAGAAACCTATGTCCACTATCCTTTATCTTCAGCGTAACCAGTTTAACGAGTTGCCGTTCCACCTATTGGAGAGCGCCGGTCTTAGCGTTACGCTGTTTAAATACCCTTCCGGCATAGAAGCCGTGACCCTGCGCAATAGCCGGGGATTTATCACCCTATTGCCTTATTACGGTCAAATGATTTGGGATGCGCAGTTCGACGATCATAGTCTACGAATGGAAAATCCGTTTACCGAGCCGAAACGGGGCGAATCGGTGGTAGACACCTATGGTTGTTTTGCCTTCCATTCCGGACTGCTGAGTAATGGCTGTCCGGCGCCGGATGATGTGCACCCGTTACATGGCGAAATGCCCTGCGCGCCGATGGATCGCGCGTTCCTGATCGTCGATGAACAGAGCGTGACGCTGGGCGGAGAATATGAGTACGTGAAAGGGTTCGGCCATCATTATCGGGCTGAGCCCTCGGTCAGGCTGCAGGCCGGCGAGACACTGTTGACCATCAATATGCGGGTGACCAACCTGGCCAGCGTTCCGATGCCGCTACAGTATATGTGCCATATGAATTATGCTTATGTTCCAAACGGCACCTTTAGCCAGAATATTCCCGCCGGGGCGTTCCAATTGCGCACCTCGATTCCCGGTCATGTCCATCCCACCGCGCAATGGCTCGAATATACGGCGGCGCTAGCGCGCAATCCCGCCATGCTGGAGTCGTTAAGCCAACCGGAATTTTATGATCCTGAAATCGTGTTCTTTGCCGATGATCTGGCCCGTTATACCGAGCTGACCGACGGTCAGGCAGCGTTTTTTATGCAGGCGCCGGGCCGGGGGCCACGATTCGTTACCCGTTTTGATACGGCGCAGTTTAACTACGCCACGCGTTGGATCCTGCATAATGGCGATCAAAAGGTCGCGGCTTTCGTGCTGCCGGGCACCTGTCGCCCCGAAGGCCATCAAGCGGCAAGTCGGGCAGGAACGCTGATTGAGCTGGCTCCGGGCGCCACGCGTGAATTCAGCGTCGTGACCGGCTTGGTGAGTGAAGGCTGATGTTCGATCGTCATCTCTAAAATCCGATTCGACCCGCCAGTGTTCACCTCGGCGGGTTGCCGTGATGCCACCCCGCGCGTCTGGTTTCCTCCTCGTGGCCGGCACGTCATTTATTCCCTCGGCGTTGACCGGCCGCAACTCGCGTTCATTACTGTTCAGTTGCGCCATTTCCCGCTACAGTGATAACACCTTAAGGAATCGGGAGGGAGCCATGCTTTATATCTTTGATTTGGGTAATGTCGTGATAGACATCGATTTCAGCCGTGTGCTTGGCGTGTGGAGCAAGCTCAGCGGTGTCCCCTTGGCGCGCTTGAAAAAGCAGTTCGAGATGGGTGAGGCGTTTGAGCAGCATGAGCGCGGAGAAATATCCGATGAGGATTTTGCCGCCAAAATCTGTGCTGAATTAGGTATTGCGCTTAGCTTTGAACAGTTTACCGCTGGCTGGCAGGCTGTGTTTGTCGGTGTCAGATCGGACGTTATCGCTATCATCCAAAACCTGCGCGCCCAAGGGAATCGGGTGGTCATTCTGTCCAATACCAACCGTTTGCACTGTGACTATTGGCCCAGCCAGTACCCTGAAATACAACAAAACGTCGACAAACTCTATCTTTCCCAAGATCTTAGTATGCGTAAACCCGATCCCGCCATCTAT
>JAATGH010000448.1 GCA_015654745.1 Enterobacterales bacterium | reverse complement strand
TGGGAAGATCGCCTGCGGCAGATTATTTTATTGGCCAAGGCGCTACCGGCGCTGCCCGAGTCGTTAAAGACCCCGGATACCATGTTAACCGGCTGTGAGAATCGCGTTTGGCTTGGCCACCGGCAACGGTCCGACGGTACGCTGCACTTTTATGCCGACAGCGACGGGCGGATCGTCAAGGGATTGCTGGCCGTGGTGCTGACCGGCGTCGAGGGGAAAACCCCGGCGCAGCTACGCGGCCAGGATCCGCTGGCGCTGTTTGATACGCTGGGACTGCGCGCCGAGCTAAGCGTCAGCCGTGCCGGCGGTCTGGCGGCGATTGCCGGTCGCGTCCGCGCCATCGTCGACGGCTATGGCGGCTGAGGCCTGCCGCTGCGCCCTGGCCAGCATTTTTTTAAGCGCGTGGGACACCGCGATAAATCCGAAGCTCGCGGTCACCATGGTGGCCGCGCCAAATCCCGAGGCGCAATCCATGCGCTTGGGGCCCACGGCGGTGGACGGTGATGGACAGACGCTGCCGTCAGGCTGAGGATAGACCAGATGTTCGGTGGAATAGACACAATCAATCCCCAGCTTGCCTTTGCTGTTTTTGACCACCTGGAAGTCATGCTTTAGCCGTTCACGCAATTTTGCCGCCAACGGATCCTGGATGGTTTTCGCCAGGTCGGCAACGGCGATGCGGGTGGGGTCGATTTGTCCACCCGCGCCGCCAACCGTTACCACCGGAATTTTATAGCGTCGGCAGTAGGAGAGCAGCGCCGCCTTGGGCCGCACGCTGTCGATGGCGTCAATAACATAATCAAAGCTGCGATCCAGCAGATTGGCCACATTGTCGGCGCTGATAAAATCATCCACGCAGGTGACCACGCATTCGGGATTAATGGACGCGATACGCGCGGCCATAACCTCGGTTTTCGGTTGTCCCACCTGCTCGCTCAGGGCATGAATCTGCCGGTTGGTATTGGTCACGCACACATCATCCATATCAATCAGGGTGATGGCGCCGATTCCGGTGCGCGCCAGCGCCTCCGCCGCCCAGGATCCAACGCCACCGATACCGATGACGCACACATGGGCACGGGAAAATACGCCCAGCGCCTGCTGGCCATATAGCCGCGCGGTACCGCCGAAGCGCTGCGCATAGGCTTCTGAAAACTGACTCATCATACTTACAACCTCAACTGAGCGGATAGTGCTACGGCCTGCGCTAATTGTCGTAGGTGAGCTGTACCTGGCCGGTGGTGCCCAGGCTGCCGGCGCTATTGGCATTGGTGGCCTGGAACAGCGGCGCGCCCTCCTGGGTACCTCTGAGCACCCATACCCGGCCATAGTGGTTATAATAGCCCGCAGCATGCCCCGCCTCGGTACCAATGCCCTGATACATATCAAAATGCTGCCCTTTGATGGCTCCACCGACGTCCAGCGCCACCATTAAGCGCATCTCGTATTTGCCGGTAAACTTGCCTTTATCGTTAAGCAGCGGCACTTCGGCCAACAGGGTGGTGCCGGCGGGCACCAGCGAACGATCCGAGGCCACCGCGGCCTTGGCGACCAAAGGTACCGCGCTGGCGCCTTTAACCGGAGCAAAAGGTACCGGTTTGAAGAACACATAAGAAGGGTTCTGTTCCAGCAGCTCACGCACTTCGCTTTCGCTGTGAGCGGCGGCCCACTGGCGAATCGCCTGCATCGACATATTCTCGCGCGCCACTTCGCCCCGGTCGATTAAAATTTTGCCGATACTGCGGTAAGCGTGACCATTTTTACCGCCGTAACCGAAGAACATCATCGGACGGCCGTCGCCATAATCCACATAACCGCTGCCCTGGACTTCCATCATAAAATTATCCAGCATCGAATTACTGTAGGCGATGGCTAAATTGCGCCCTTCCAGCGCCCCGGCATAGATTGAGGCACGATCGGGTAACTGCCGATTTTTGCCACGCGGCGGCATGCGGTACAGCGGGTATTGAAACTCGCCCTGTCGGGTATAGCGTGCCTGGATCACCGGGGTATAGTAGCCGGTGAACTGTACGTTGCCGAAATTATCCACCCCCTCCATTTGATAAGCCTTAATCCCGAATTGGCCTAGTTGTCGGGTGTCCCCACCCGCCTGCGCCCAGCGTTTAATCGCCTCGAAGTTGGCGCTATTGCGGCTATAGAGGCCGGCGGCAGCGTACTGGGTCTCTGTGACCTGGTCGGCAAAATCTTTGGCGTTAACCGGGCGACCTTTAGCGTTAGGCTCATTGACCAGCCCAAACGGCTGGGTGAGGCGACCATCTTTATATTGCTGCCCGCGATCGGTGGGACGGGACGAACAACCGGCCAGAATAGCGAAAATCAGACCAATGAAAAGATAGTGTACCCAATGTTTGTTCATAGCGTTCTCATGCCAGTTCCATTTGCTTACGTATCAACGGCGAACGATAGCAAAGGCCGATCAATAGATAAATGCATTATTCTAAATAGAATGGGAAAATTGATCATAAAACAAGCAAAAAAGGGCCTTTTTATACAAAAATCATGATACTGGCCGATTAATTGCAAAAAGGGGTTGCATCAGATGCTGTCCGGAGTATAGTGCGCTTCCACGGACGCGGGGT
>JAATGH010000235.1 GCA_015654745.1 Enterobacterales bacterium | reverse complement strand
TCGCATCCCAGACTGTCCGTAACGCGTACCGACCAATACACCGCGCCCCTGCTCTGCCGCCAGTGCGAAGATGCGCCTTGCGCCCGCGTCTGCCCGGTTAATGCCATTACCCATGGTCCCGACGCCATCGTCCTCAATGAAAGCCTGTGCATCGGGTGTAAATTGTGTGGCCTGGCCTGCCCGTTCGGCGCCATTACGCCGTCCGGCAGCACGCCGGTAAATATGCCCACGATGTTTACTCATTTTATTCCTTCGCAGGAATTGGCCGACGTTCCCGAAAGCCCCAAGAACATGAATCCTTTCCTGGCCTGGAATGCCGGCGTGCGTAGCGTGGCGGTCAAATGCGATCTTTGCGATTTTCATCCAGACGGTCCGCAATGTGTCCGGGTTTGCCCCACCGATGCCCTGGTGCTGGTGGATGACGGCGCGGTGGAACAGGCCAGCCAACGTCGTCGTCTCTATGCGGCGCGCTGGTTATCGGGCGATCTGGATATGTCTTCCCACACTACACCGGGGCAGGAGTAAATATGGGTGCCTTTCAGTTACTCAGCGGCTCGCTCGGGCTGTACATTATCGGTGGCCTGCTCTCGCTGCTGCTGGCGCGCCGGGAGCATTTGGCAATCTGGGTGGCCGGCCTGACGGCGATGGCCGGCGGGATCCTCGGCCTCCTGGCCGCCGCGCCCATACTGCTTAGCGGGGAAACCCTCTTTTATACCACCGCCGGTCCTTTCCCCTTTGCCGCGTTCAGCGTGCGCCTGGATGGATTGGCGGCGTTTATGCTGCTGGTGATCTCGTTACTGGTGACCGTCTGCGCCCTCTACTCCATTGCCTATGTGCGTGAATATATCGGGCGGGGAGCGGCGGCGATGGGGTTCTTTATGAACCTGTTTATCGCCTCCATGGTCACGCTGGTCGTGATGGATAACGCCTTCTGGTTTATCATTTTCTTCGAGATGATGTCACTGGCGTCCTGGTTCCTGGTCATCGCCGATCAGGACGAAGAGTCGATCAACGCCGGGCTGCTCTATTTCTTTATTGCCCACGCCGGTTCGGTGCTCATCATGGTGTCGTTCTTCCTGATGTGGCGGCAAAGCGGCAGCCTGGAATTCGCCTCGTTTCGGACCTTATCCCTTTCGCCAGCCGCCGCATCGGTGGTATTCCTGCTGGCATTTTTCGGTTTCGGCGCCAAAGCGGGCATGCTGCCGCTGCATAGCTGGCTACCGCGCGCGCATCCCGCCGCCCCGTCGCACGCATCGGCCCTGATGTCCGGCGTGATGGTTAAAATCGGCATCTTCGGCATTATCAAGGTGGGAATTGACCTGCTGGGCGCCAGTCAGCTCTGGTGGGGAATTCTGGTGCTGGCCTTCGGCGCGGTTTCGTCGGTGCTCGGGGTGCTGTATGCCCTGGCGGAACACGATATTAAACGGTTGCTGGCATGGCATACGGTAGAAAATATCGGCATCATTTTGATGGGCGTGGGCGTGGGCATGATCGGCATCGCCGCCCATCATCCGGTGCTGGCCGCCCTGGGGCTGCTCGGCGCGCTTTATCATCTGTTGAACCACGCGGTGTTTAAAGGACTCCTGTTTCTCGGCGCCGGCGCGATAATCTGGCGGGTACACAGCCGGGATATGGAAAAAATGGGCGGGTTGGGCCGGCTAATGCCGCTCACCGCCGTGGCATTTTTGATTGGCTGTATGGCCATTTCCGCGCTGCCGCCGCTAAACGGATTTGTCAGCGAGTGGTACACCTACCAATCCCTGTTTTCCATGAGCCACGACGGCGGGTTCATCATGCGGCTCAGCGGCCCGGTGGCCATCGTGATGCTGGCCATCACCGGGGCGCTGGCGGCCATGTGTTTTGTTAAAGTCTACGGCATCAGCTTTTGCGGCGCTCCGCGCAGCGAACGAGCCGCCCAGGCGCGCGAAGTGCCTTGGCAAATGACCCTGGCCATGCTGATCCTGGCGCTGCTGTGCGTGGTATTGGGCGCCGGCGCGTCGGCGGTGGCGCCGATACTGGCAAGCGTGGCCGCCGGTCTGAGCCATGCCCATGATATTACCGTGGTGCAAGGGACGCTGCTTATTCCCCAACAGGCCAACCAAGCCATGCTTTCCCCGTTGCTGATACTGATTTTGCTGCTGGCCCTGCCGCTGGTTCCCCTGGCCATTTATCTGCTGCGCAAAGGCGGCCAGCCGGGTTATCGCCGCAACGGCGATCCCTGGGCCTGCGGTTATGCCTGGGAGCCGCTGATGGCCATGTCGGCCGGCAGCTTTACCCAGCCGCTGCGCGTGATGTTTGCAGGTCTTTACCGGCTGCGCCGCCAGCTTGACCCTTCCCCGCTGCTACGCCGCGCATTGGAGCGCGTTACCGAGGGCGCCGGCCGGGTCGAACCGTTTTGGGATGACGATATCATCAACCCATTGGTACGTATCACCCAGCGATTAGGGGTGCGGGTCCAGGTGTTGCAGGGGGGGGATTTCCGCATCTACTGCCTGTACGTGGTCGCCGCGCTGGTCATCTTGCTGCTTGCCACCGCCCTCTGAGGAGATAGACCATGTTGATACAACCGTTGCCATCGCTGACCATGGGGCTGTTCGCGCTAATCCAGGCCCTGCTGCTGCTGGCGATCACTCCGCTGATGACCGGTATTTCACGCCAAATCCGCGCCCGGATGCATTCACGCCGCGGGCCGGGCATCTGGCAGGATTATCGCGATCTGGTCAAGCTGTTAATGCGTCAGGAAGTGGCGCCGCAACAGGCCGGTCCGGTATTTCGCGTGATGCCTTACGTGCTGATCGGCAGTATGTTGCTGGTGTCCATGACCCTGCCGGTGTTTACCCGGCTCTCGCCGTTTGGCGCGGCGGGCGATCTGATTGCCTTGATCTATCTGTTTGCGTTATTTCGCTTCTTTTTCTCACTGGCCGGACTGGATACCGGCAGCACCTTCGCCGGCATTGGCGCCAGCCGCGAGCTGACGCTGGGTATCCTGGTCGAGCCCACCCTGATCCTGGCGCTGCTGGTGGTGGCGCTGATCACGGGCTCCACCAATATCGGCACCATCGGCGCCACGCTGTCGGCCGGTTGGCAATCGCCTACCGCCACGCTGCTGGCGCTGCTGGCATGCGGTTTCGCCACTTTTATCGAAATGGGCAAAATCCCCTTCGACGTGGCGGAAGCGGAACAGGAACTACAGGAAGGACCGCTGACCGAGTATAGCGGTTCCGGTCTGGCGCTGGTGAAATGGGGTGTTGGCCTTAAGCAGGTGGTCATGGCCGAACTGTTCCTGGCGGTGTTTATTCCCTTTGGCAACGCGGCCGAACTCACCGCCGGCGCGTTGCTGTGGGCGCTGGTCGCCATGGTCATTAAACTGGTGGTGGTATTTATTCTTGCTTCCCTGCTGGAAAACAGCCTGGCGCGCGGACGATTTTTATTGATTCCGCGCGTGACCTGGCTGGGATTCGGCGTTGCCGCGCTGTCCTTTGTTTTTTACCTCACCGGACTTTAAGGAGCCAGGAAATTCATTATGGAGAATATAGCCCTTGCGACTGTTCTGGTCCCGTTTGTCGGCGCGCTGC
>JAATGH010000207.1 GCA_015654745.1 Enterobacterales bacterium | reverse complement strand
TGCGCGGAGCTGTGCGGCACGTACCACTCGGAGATGAACTTCGAGGTCCGCGTCGTCACCCCGGATCAGTTCAACGCCTACGTGGCCAAGCTGACCAGCCTGGGACCGGCCGACCCGACTCGGCAGTCGGAGGCCCTGCGGTCCATCGGCGGCGCGCCCTGCGCGACCACGACGCACCCGTTCGACACCAACCGCGAGGCCCGGGGCTCCGGCGGCAACACGATCTGTGAGGACTAAATCGTCGGTAAAATGACGCTTAACCGCAATCCGGATAACTTTTTTGCCGAAACCGAACAAGTCGCCTTTCACCCCGGCCATCTCGTACCGGGGATCGACTTTTCCAATGACCCGCTCCTGCAAGGCCGGTTATTTTCCTACACAGATACCCAAATCAGCCGCCTGGGCGGCCCAAATTTTCACGAAATTCCCATTAACCGCCCGGTATGCCCGTATCATAATTTCCAGCGTGACGGCATGCATCGCCAGGATATCGACACGAATCCGGCCGCCCATAGCCCCAATTCCCTTAATGACAATTGGCCCAGAGAAACCGCGCCGGCAAGCGGCGGCTTCGAATCCTATCAAGAGCGGGTGGATGGGCATAAAATCCGCCAACGCAGCAATTCTTTTTTGGAATTTTACTCCCAACCTCGTCTGTTTTGGCTTAGCCAAACCCCGGCGGAACAGCGGCATATCGTGGATGCATTTAGTTTTGAACTTGGCAAATTAAGCCGCCCCTATATTCGCGAGCGGGTGATTGATTTATTAACCCGAGTGGACATTGACTTGGCGGGTCAGGTCGCCGCCAATCTAGGCTATAAGTTGTCCGAGGATGCGCTCAATACCCCGCCGCCAAAAGCGGTAAACGGGCTCACGCGGGACCCTACTCTAAGTCTTTATGCCAGCGGCGTCGGCGTGGTTAAAGGCCGGCAGGTGGGTCTGTTGCTCAGCGAAGGCGTGAACGCCGCCGAGGTGCTGGAAATATTGCAAGCCTTATCCGCCGCTGGGGTGCATGCCAAACTGCTGGCAGCGCACGGCGGCCAGGTGACGGCCAGCGATGGGTCAACCTTACCGGTGGACGCTACGTTCGACGGCGCGCCGTCGGTCAGCGTGGATGCGGTGATCGTGCCGAACGGCAATATTGACGCCCTACTGCTTAACGGCGCGGCCAAACATTATATCCTCGAAGCCTACAAGCATTTAAAGGTTATCGGCCTGAGCGGCGACGCTATCCGGTTTAAGCTGTCATTGGGGTTAACCGATCGGCCTGAGGATGGGATTTGTGAAGGGTCCGCAGCCCAGGGGACGCTGATGCAGGATTTTCTGGATGCGCTGAAACAACACCGCGTCTGGTCGCGCATCGACGGCATTGCGGAAGTTCCCGCATAGCTGGCGACCAAAAACCCAATGGGAGATAAGTGAATACTTTCACTTATCTCCCATCATTAAATAACCCCACAGCCATTAGGCGCTACGCGCCGTGTCATTATTTTTGAGGGTTGGTATCGTATTCCTGGCAGCTCTGGAAGCCCTTATTGAGGACAATATTGTTGTGGTCGTAGCTGACGAAGTAATTGATCGGTTTACCATCGCGGGTACCCAGGACGTAAGAATCACAAGTACCACGGGCATTGATCATGGTGGCGGATGTTGAAGGTACGCCGCCGATAGCGCGGGCCTGTTGTTTAGTCATGCCCTTTTTGACATCACTGACGACCGGCTTTTTCATGTAGCTGTCGGCGCGATCGTAAACGGTACAGCCAGAAAGTAGGGTAAGCGCGGTTGCGGCGGTAAAAGCGATTACAAGCGTCTTATTCATAAGTGTCACCTCATTTTTTGTATGTATCGTTAAGTGTAGAAGACAAAAGGCTTTTTCACAAATGCAAGCGCAGCGGTTCGTCACTTTTTTTATCAGTCGACTTTATAACCCGTTAATGCGCCGGCGAACGGTTACTCTTCCTCTTATTGCCAATTCGCTTTACACTCTTCCCATACCCCTAACTTACGCTGCGATATCCTATTGCCATTCTGATGAGGAGAATAAACCCATGTCCCAGCAACAAAAAATTATCGAGGCTATGGGCGTCAAGCCCACTATCGACCCGGCAGCCGAATTTCGGGTCAGTGTTGATTTTTTGAAAAATTATCTGACAACATTCCGTTTCGTACGCACGCTGGTGCTGGGAATAAGCGGTGGGCAGGATTCTACGCTGACCGGGAAAGTGAGCCAAACCGCCATCAGCGAACTTCGCCAGGAGACCGGCGCAAACGATTATCAATTTATTGCGGTTCGCCTACCTTACGGCGAACAAAAGGATGAACAAGATTGCCAGGATGCCATTGCGTTTATCCAGCCCGATCGGGTGTTGACGATCAATATCAAACAGGCCATTTTGGCCAGCGAGGCGACGTTGCGCGACGCCGGCATTATCCTGAGCGATTTTATCAAAGGTAATGAAAAAGCACGCGAAAGAATGAAAGCGCAATACAGTATTGCGGGCATGACGTCGGGGCTGGTTGTGGGTACCGATCACGCCGCCGAAGCGGTGACCGGCTTTTTTACCAAATACGGCGATGGGGGCACTGATATCAACCCGATCTTTCGTCTGAATAAACGCCAGGGACGGGCAGTACTGCAATATTTGGGTTGTCCAAAGCACTTGTATCTTAAAGCCCCCACCGCCGATTTGGAAGAAGATCGTCCCGCGCTGCCGGATGAATCAGCCCTTGGCGTCACCTATGAAATGATCGATGATTATCTGGAAGGAAAGACCATTGCCAAGGAGGCGGCGCTGATCATTGAGAATTGGTATCAGCGTACCGAACATAAACGGCGACCGCCGGTCACCGTATTTGATGATTTTTGGCAACAATAAGCAAAATAAGAGGTTATGACTCGGACATCGTATTCAATATTTCGCCGATGGGTCATAGAGTAAAAAAGCGCAGGCCTTTAAGGTCTGCGCTTTTTTTACCGTCTAACGAGTGTGGTGCAAGAGGACTTATTTAGCGTCTTTCTGAGCCATTTTTTCGCTGCGCTGGGTAAATTCTTTATTAAATTGCGCCTTTTGCTCTGCGGTTAACACATTATACATTTTGTTCTGCATTTCCAGATTGGCAAGCATGCGTTGATTTTGTTCCTGCGCCATTGCATCTACCAAAGTCTGGGCCTTCGCTGAATCAAAACTATCGGCGGCGATAACATCATGCATTTGTTGACGTTGGTCGGCGGAAGGATGTTTCATGTTTTTCATCGAGTCGCGAGCGATATCATGCATTTTTTGGCGCTGTTGCTCGGTCAGCTTCAGGTCTTTAAACATATGCTCCATCATTGGCCCATGATTAGGCTGATGGCGCATTTCGCCTTTGGCCGGCGCGGTGGCGGCTGTATCCGCGGCGCTTGCCAATTGCACAGAGCCTAACACCAGAGTCGTAGCCATTACTAAAGCGGTTAATTTGCGCATAAATTCCTCATATCTGTTTAATGTCTGCCGCAAATGGTTTTGCTGACAGTATTCGTTACAGATACAAGTGTACTCTGTCTATCTTCAAGTAATGAGAGTAAGAGTAAATAACTTAAAGCGCAAAACTCAATTTTGCCACAATAATGGAGATATTATGAAGATACTGTCTGGATTGCGTTATTAACCTTGGGGAAATAAATTTTTTGCCGCCCCTATGGCGTCAACAAATTAGGATAACTCTTAATAGGTCGAGGGCCAACTATTTTTATTGGCTAACGATTCACGGCGGGAGATTAAAATATCCCCGCACCGGAATGAAAAAAATACTTACGCTATTTGAAATGGATAGACAGAACCTAACGCTAGCAGTCGGGTCAATTCGTCTAGCCCGGTTCGCACCTCATCCAAAAATGCCGGGTCGGCCAGTTCGGCCTGCGTGAGGCGATCGCGGTAATGACGATCTATCCAGCCGTTAAGCTGGACGAACAGCTTATCGGTTAGCAGGCAATGCTGATTCATGGCCTGATGTTCCTGCGCCGTCAAGATCACCCGTAACCTCAGGCAAGCCGGCCCACCGCCGTTGCGCATGCTTTCGCGCAGGTCAAATACCTTAATATCATTTATCGCCCTTCCCTCTGCAACCAGTTCGCACAGATATTCCCATACTCCCGGGTGTTCGGTTACCTCCTGAGGCACGACAATCGTCATTTTGCCATCACGGCGGCTCAACAATTGGCTATTAAATAAATAGGTGCTGACCGCATCGGCTACCGATACCCGCTGGTCCGGGACTTCGAGCGGTAGAAATTCTTGATCGAGCTGCGCCAGGGATCGCTGTAGATCGTTACGTACCGCCTGATTATCAACAAAAGCCTGCTGATGATAAAACAACACGCGCTCATTACTTACGGCAATGACATCATTATGAAACACGCCCTAGTCAATAACCTTGGGGTTTTGCCTGACCATAAGACAACGCGACGGCGACAATTGGTGCAGACGCGCCACGGCTTCGCTAGCCTCCAGGGTCTGCCTGGCAGGATAACGTTCCGGTCCGGTCGCGTTGTCGAAACCGCTGGTCCCATAGACGAACATTTGCACGCCCGGTCCATCGTAATCCCCCAAACGATTATGATTTGCCGCGCCCTCATCGCCAAACATCGCCGACTGCGGCAATGCGGCATGATGCTGAAAAAATCGCTTATCCCGAAAAATCGCCCGCAAAACGCCGGCCGTCGTATCCGCTTCAATCGCGCGGTGAAATTTATTGTGCAGATTGGCAGGCGTGAAATGTACCTTGCCATCGGCGCTGTCGGTCGAGGGGCTTACCGTCGCGGCATTAGCTACCCACATGGCCGACGCGGAACTGATGGCGCTGAGGAGTTGCGGATGCCGGGCCGCAACCTGCGACAGGATCTGGGCTTCCGTTCCGCTAAAGCCTAATAAGCGCAAATAGCCGAGATGGGGACGCTCCTGGGGCGGCAGCACGCCCTGGGCAAATCCGGCATCAGCCAGCGCCTTCATTTTCGCCAGTCCCTGGCGCGCCGCCAGCCGAGGGTTTGCGACCTGCTGACGGTGGCGAGTCGAGGCTTCGTTACCAAATGACAGCCCGGCATAGTGATGCGTTGCGCCGACCAACCCATCCAAATTCAGCTCAACAGATTGCCGCATAGACTTTCCCTCCTTGCTGAGCCAAAGGTTTAACCACGGGGCGGCCAGAGCCCATGGTATAAAGCTCCACCGCGCGCACCGATTGTCCTTCAAGCAAACCCAGTCCCTCGGCAACGTCATTACCGACACAAAGCGGGTCATGGCCGATGACGCACGGCGCGACCGTCGCGCGAAAGTCCAGGTAATGATCGTTTGCCAGCAGACACCAGGTTGCCGCCGGGTTAGACGAAGGTTCCGTCGCCGCAACAATATGCGCCGGGACTTGTCGGCTATCCCGAATCGTACGCAGGTGGTCTATCTCGGCTTCAAGCGTCGGGCCGCCGTCGAATATATCGATATATCCTTGATAACGCAGTCCCTCTGCCTCCAGGATCCTTTTGGCGGGTTCGGTCTGGGGATGCACCTTGGCGATGGTGTCGCGGGCTTCTGCCGCCAGGAAATCCACATACAACGGATGCTTGGGCATCAGCTCGGCAATAAAGGATTTATTACCGGTGCCGCTAAGATAGTCCGCCTGGACAAAATCGATTGAAAAAAATCGCTGGCCAAGATTGGCCCAGAACGGTGAATAGCCTTGTTCGTCGCAATATCCGCGCATTTCGGCAATAACGCGCGTGCCAAAAAATTGCCGGAAAGCCGCAATAAACATCAAGCGGGCTTTCATTAATAACTGACCGTTTTTACCATGGCGATAATCGGGATCGAGAAACAGGGTACAGAGCTCACTATGCCCGGTATGATCGTTGCTCAAGAATAATGTTGGCACCGCATTATAGACGTTAAGCGCCCTCGAAGCATGAACCAGCGTTCCGACGCGAAAATTGTACCAAGGGTCGCTGAGGCCGACCGCGACCTCAATGGCGCTGACGCCCACCACCTTATGGCGCTCATCATCCTCAAGGACAAACAGATAACCTTGTTCCGCCCGCGGCGCCGCCCCTTGCCAGGTCCGGACCGCGCGATCGATGCGTGCTTCCAGCACCTTTTCATTGGCGGGCAGTGAAGTCAGACCCGCTCCGGTCTTGGCGGCCAGTGCCAGTATATCGGGTAAGTCGTTATGTTCCACCGGTCGGATGATCATCATAATCAAACTCCATCATTCGCTAAGGCTGCTGCATTTATCCAACGCCATCCAGGTCAATGGGTAGCGTGAGTTCCGGCTAAGTTACCGATCGTTGAATGCACTATCAGCGGGCAGGTGATCACGGCAGCGGCGCCCCGGCGATACGGGGATCGCTGTCATAAGCAACTGGCAATAGTATTGAGTTCATTACCTGCACACATCGTGCCAGCAAAGGTCGAATAAATGAATAAAAAAATGCAGAATCTTAAAAATCAATAAGTTATTGAATTTTTTTATTCATTATTTTTGCATATAAACAGAATATTATGCATATTGTCACCAATAAGCGCGGGTAAACAGCAAATTTATGCATGCTGAAAATATCGTTTTTGCTGATAAATTCACCGTCCTTAAAGCCAAATAAATACGCATATACCGCACGTCAATGCACCTTTTTAGTGCACTACGCGCGATAATTGGGCGATAAGAGGGTGGGTGGGAAGCCGCTGCGGATCAACCTTTAGCACTATCCAGTTTGACGTAACCCGTTGCGGTTTTTCATCTTCCAGCGTGACCGAAAGCTGTTTGCCGCGAACACATTAGCCTGATCAGTGTTTATAACTATAATTATTATTCTACTAACTCGCAAATGGCACCTGCCCGTCTAAAAACAGTCGCTCTAAGATAGAGAATGGCCCGGAGATAATTGTATGAAACCTATAGATAAACCTATAGAAAAGGACCGCTTTATCGGCCTTGAATGGCTACGTTTCCTACTGGGGTGTTATGTGATGCTTTACCATACCGCCCATGCCTATCCTCAAATTCAGAGCATCCGCGGCCTCAATGAACTGACCAGCTTGGGTTTTTTTGCCACCAGCGCCTTTTTTGTCTTATCCGGGTTTTTATTGGCCCATGTGTACGTTCGGGGTGGGCAATTGCGCGATTCGGCCAAAACGTTTTGGGCGAAGCGCTTTTTTAATCTTTATCCTATCCATATTGTGGCGCTGGTTTCATCCATTTTGGTCATTTCCCTTATGCAATGGCTATCTATTGCGCCGGAGGGTCCAACGGCCAGCGTGCGATTCGTGGTGTATGATACCAATGAGCTGTTGGGGCAAACCCATCCCGAGCTCTTTCGTCACTACATGAATAATGCGCAATTAGCATTCAATAGCCTGCTGCAGTTATCTATGCTGCAAGCTTGGAATCCCTATTTTTTAACGTTCAACGCACCGCTTTGGTCGTTGTCTACCCTGTTTTTTTTCTATGTTCTATTTCCTTACTGCGCGCCCAAGCTGATGAATGCACGGCGCACCTGGTTATGGCTTGCCGTGATTTGGTTAGTCTATCTGCTGCCGCCGATTTGGGTTATCTGGCAACATCTGTACGGTGCCCCCTACACCGGATTGTTACAGCGGGTACCGATCTTCCGGGTACCGGAATTTTTCGGCGGGATCCTGGGCTATGCGCTATTCCGGCGTGCGCGGCTTAATCACAAAGTATTGACCCTGTGGCAACGTCGGGCCCTGGGGGGGTTTATTTTGGCCTGCTTTGCGATCGCGGCGGCGCTGTTTACCCATGGACCCAAATATTGGTATTTCTTACTGCACAACGGCTTGCTATTGCCGTCGCAAATCGCGCTGATTTACCTTTGTGCGCTGGCCCGCACGCCGCAAAACCAATGGGTGCGTGACTGGTCGCCGCGCCTGGGCGCCGCATCCCTGTCTATCTTTGCCTTACATGTGCCGCTGTTTAACTTGGCCAGAACGCTAGAGCAGTTTTTTCGTGGCAATCCTCGCGCGTGTTTTAGTGACTGGGGCGAATGTATTGCCGCGGCTGGCGACGTTCATCTGTCGCTTAGCGGTTATGCCGCCTATATGGCGCTGACAATATTTTTGTGCCTGTTGTTCCAGGAGCGATTTGTCACCCGCGTCCGCCAAAATCTGGTTGCACAATTCCTCCAGCAGGATCGTCAGAAAGCAGGGTTTACATTGCGTGCCGCCGCCGATCGTAGCGGCGCTGCCGGTACCGCGGCGCGGCGTCAAAGCGAGGGGCGCGGCGCATAATAGACAATAGGGCGTCGTTATCCTAGCGCCGCGGCATTTTTCGTAGTCGTTGCTTTACACGCCAGCGGTAAACGTATTAACAGGCTAAAGGCGGTTCGTCATAGGGCAGGCGATTAACGACCGCTTGCGCCTGGATCAATTGCCGTACATGCATGACCAGTTCAGTCATGCATTCATCATGCATACCGTAGTTATTCAACTCTTGCTCCAGCGCGAACAGGTAGTGCGCATTGGTGCCGAGCGGGCCGCTGGCACAGGCAATGAGCGGCGCGATGATCTTTGAACGGGTATCGGCCTCGAAAAAAGGATGACCGGGATTCATAACAAACGCCAACGCCGTGACCTGCTGTTGGTCTTCCAAGGTCAGCTCGGTCCAGGTGGGGATGTAACAACCGGTCAGCATTTCCCGCTTCCAGAGCAGTTCCAACTCGTCGTGCAGCTGTGCTTCTGGCAGGCGAAAAGCCAGCCCAGTGGTTTGACCGCCCTCTTTTAGCGCCAGCATCCTGCCTGGCTGCGCCGCCGTGCCGCGCCCCGCCGTTAGCCGCAGACAAAACGCGCGGTGCCATCCGACAAGCGTGGCGGGGCTAACTTTATCCGCTTCAAAAACCGGATTCCACATTAACGAACCGTAGCCAAAAACCCATACTGGACTATTATCCGGACGACGCGACAACGTACATTGCAAAGAAGCCTGACGTTGTGCCGGCGTTAACAACAACGCATCGTCAATAATGCCAAAGGCGGTTTTACAATCAGCTTTTTGCAAAAAATCGCGTGTTAACACTTGCTTGCTCTCTCCCAACCACGTTTGCCACCCATCAAGGTAAAACCGTACAGCAGATTCCTACAACATTAATTATGTAATAGTCAATTATTTTTGATGGAATACTATGACACTATTCGTTTAGGCGGAAACTAGCAAGTTTGATCTAAGTCACAAAAGCAAAAACGTCAACCGGCCGTGCCTTTCCCCAGCAATGAGGCTGTGCTTCACGGCTAGTGTAACGCAAGCAAGCACAGATAAAGCGTTATGGCCGCGCGCCGACGGACAAAGCGGTGGGATCGATAATCGGGACCCAGAGTGAAGCTGTTGCGGATGAACCGGCTATTTTTTCGGGTGCCAGCGGCCATCATCACCCTTTTGATAGCCGCGGGTCACCGCCGCCCAGGCCACTTTATGGGCCGCTTCTTCGCGGGACTCATCTCCCCGGCGCGCCGACTTGTCGGCATAGTGATCCCATGCGTGATTAAACGCCTCGCGATAGATGTCCTGCGCATGTTTCGGCAAAACATGCGATACGCTGTCTGGTAATGCCGAGTTGGTGTGATATGGCATGGCGTCATGCTCCTGGCTGGCACCCCGGCCTTAGCAAAAAGTAAGGGGGATCGGGTCGGGATAGAGATTGAAATTATAGATAGTCAGTTGCGAATTGCCAAATTCAGCAGCCGAATGGCAAAAAAGGCTATAGCTATCTAATAGGTATCTGAGATAAATTTAATACCCGATCGCCATAAAAATGAATATAACGGAAAAATGGCGTTTTTTATCAGAGGATAGCGGTATAACTTGTTTTATTATCCTATCGATAAACGTCAAAAAAATGCCTAAAAAGCCTTTTTTTAACCTGTTGATGGCTTTTTTTCTCTCTAATCGCGTTTTATACAGAAATTGACATTTATTGACTTTTTTCCTGCTAGACTTGTATCTGAATGTTTCACCGCTAGTGCCTGATAACAACGACATCTGGTAACAAGCCTTACTCTACGCAAGGAGATTACCTGTTATGCAATCTTCCGTTCAAGGGATCAAAACGCGTCATAAAGAATATAGCATCCTGTTCTCCATCGCCGCGCTGGTGGTCTTGATTTTCTGGGGCGCCACGCCCTCTTTTATCGCCACCCTGGCCATCAACCTGATGGCCCTGGCGGCTATTCTGGTCAGCGCGTTCAACGTGGTTCGCCATGCCGATGTGCTGGCACATCGGCTCGGCGAACACTTCGGCTCGCTTATCCTGAGCCTGTCGGTAGTCATTTTGGAAGTCAGCCTGATTACGGCGTTAATGGCCACCGGCAATGCTTCCCCCGGCCTGATGCGCGATAGCCTGCTTTCCGTCATAATGATTGTGACTACGGGCCTGGTGGGGTTCTCCCTGCTATTGGGCGGACGAAAATTCGCCACGCAATCGGTCAACCTGGCGGGTATCAAGCAATACCTGATGGCCATCATACCGTTGGTGGTCATCGTGCTGGTCCTCCCCGCCGCCTTGCCGGAAGGGAATTTCTCGATGGGCCAAGCGCTGTTCGCCGGGCTGATTTCCGCCGCCATGTATGGCGTGTTCCTATTGATCCAAACCAAGACCCATCAAAAATGGTTTATTTACGAGCATGAGGACGGCGACGACGACGACCCGCACGGCAAACCGTCCGCCCACAGCTCAACCTGGCACGGTATCTGGCTTGTTATTCATTTAGTCGCGGTAGTGGCCATCACGAAATTCAACGCGGGCCCGCTAGAGCAGTTGCTAAGCGATTTAAACGCCCCGCCGCAGTTCATCGGCTTCCTCGTGGCACTGCTGATATTGTCGCCAGAAGGACTGGGGGCAATTAAGGCCGTGCTGCGCAATCAGGTACAGCGGGCAATGAACCTGTTTTTCGGTTCAGTGCTGGCCACCATCTCACTGACGGTGCCGGCGGTGACCATCATCGCCATTATTACCGATCGCCCGCTGGTTTTTGGTTTAGGCCTACCGCAAATCGTGATAATGCTGACGGCGATGATTCTCTGCCAGATCTCTTTTTCCACCGGCCGCACCAACGTCCTTAACGGAACCGCCCATCTGGCGCTGTTCGGGGCATATATCATGATCCTGATGTTATAAACGCCGTACTGAGAGGCCGCAAGGCCTCTCTTGAGGTTTCTTTGATATAAAAATAGGTTTTTTTACCTTGAAACTGCTATTTTAACCACTCTTTACGACGGCCCCCCCCGGCCCGCCCCAGTTAACGCCTTGGTTCGTAGTTTCATGAAAACTCATCTATTTACCGGTATCCGCCCTTTTAGCGCTCTCATTGAAGCCTGCTGGAAAGAACCCTACTCTGTCCAACGCCTGCTCAAAGACATGATTGCGGGCATTACCGTCGGCATCATCGCTATCCCCCTGGCCATGGCCCTGGCCATCGGCAGCGGCGTCGCGCCCCAGTACGGCCTGTACACCGCCGCCGTTGCCGGCATCGTCATCGCGCTGACGGGAGGATCGCGTTTTAGCGTATCCGGCCCAACCGCGGCGTTTGTGGTCATTCTGTATCCGGTGTCACAACAATTCGGTATTGCCGGCTTATTGATCGCCACCCTCCTTTCCGGTTTTATCCTGGTCATCATGGGCTTGGCCCGGCTAGGCAAGCTGATTGAATTTATCCCTTTATCCGTTACCCTCGGTTTTACATCAGGTATTGGCATTACCATCGCCACCATGCAAATTAAAGATTTTTTTGGTTTGCGTCTGGAGCATGTCCCCGAAGAGTATATTAACAAGGTCGCGGCGTTGGTGGTTGCGCTGCCCACGTTTAACGTAGGCGACACTCTGATAGGGGTTGTTACGCTGGCGGTTCTGATTTATTGGCCGAAATTAGGTATTCGTTTTCCAGCGCATTTGCCGGCGTTGGTCATCGGTTGCGGGGTGATGGCGCTGCTATGGTGGTTTGACATGCCGGTGGCGACCATCGGCACGCGTTTTAGCTATATCCTGGCTGACGGCACCCATGGCCAAGGCATCCCGCCGATTCTGCCCCAATGGGGAATGCCCTGGAATTTGCCGGATGCGAAGGGTACGGCCATGGTATTTAGTTGGCATACCGTTTCCGCCCTGTTGCCGGCGGCATTCTCCATGGCCATGCTGGGCGCGATTGAATCCCTGCTTTGTGCGGTGGTGCTCGACGGAATGACCGGTAAAAAACATCATTCCAATAACGAGCTGATTGGACAAGGATTGGGAAATATTGTCTCACCATTTTTCGGCGGTATCACCGCTACCGCGGCGATTGCCCGATCGGCGGCCAACGTCAGGGCCGGCGCAACGTCGCCGGTTTCCGCGCTGGTGCATTCACTGCTGGTGCTGCTGACGTTGCTGGTGCTGGCCCCGGCGTTGTCTTACCTGCCGCTATCGGCGATGGCGGCATTGCTGATGCTGGTTGCGTGGAATATGAGCGAAGCGCACAAGGTCGTCTATCTGCTGCGTCGTGCGCCGAGAGACGATATCGTGGTCATGCTATTATGTATGTCGCTGACGGTATTGTTTGATATGGTTATCGCGATTACCGTAGGAATCGTACTGGCATCATTGCTGTTTATGCGCCGCATCGCCAGCATGACCCGCATCAGCGAACTGCCGCAAAGCCTTGCCGGGCGGCGCCGGGTTATCCGCATTAACGGGCCGCTGTTTTTCGCCGCCGCCGAGCGGATCTTTGAGGAAATAGCCCAGTTGACCGAGCACGATCCCTTGATTATCCTGCAGTGGGATGCGGTACCGGTGCTTGATGCCGGTGGCCTGCAGGCGTTCAGAAACTTTAGCGAACGTCTGCCGCGGGGTAAGCGGCTGTTTATTACCGATATACCTTTCCAGCCGCTGAAAACCTTGGCCCGGGCCAATATTATTCCTATACCCGGACGACTCAGCTTTTTCAGTACCCTGCCGGATGCTTTGTACGAAGAATCCATTGCACCCATAGCGAATGGCAATTAACCATCATCTAAGCTTCGGGCGGGTGTGGTGGGAAAGAAGAGTAAAGCGTAGCGCGCCGGAGAAAAATACGCGGGAGCCTGTTTGAACCCGCCAAGACGTTGGACCGCTATGTGGCTCTTATGGATAAGAGCCACACTTGCGCGCACGAGCCTAGGGACAGATTTCCCGCATTTTTACGATCTTGCCCATCATGCCGCAGGCCCGGTTTTACCCTCTGACAAAGGTTTAGCGGCTGGTATCCAGTTCCGCAAACCCCTTGACCACGTCATCAATGGCCTTCATTTGCAGCAGGAAAGGCTCAAGTTTATCCAGCGGCAGCGCGGATGGCCCATCGCATTTGGCATGTTCGGGATCCGGGTGCGCCTCGATAAACAACCCGGCAATACCTACCGCCATACCCGCGCGGGCTAACTCGGCGACCTGGGCGCGACGGCCGCCGGACGCCGCGCCGAACGGGTCGCGGGTTTGCAGCGCATGGGTAACGTCAAATATGACCGGACATCCATCGGAAACGCGATTCATGACGTTAAAACCCAGCATATCCACAACCAGGTTGTCGTAGCCAAAATTACTGCCGCGATCGCATAAAATCACCTGCTCATTGCCGGCCTCGCGAAATTTATCGACAATATTGCCGACCTGAGAGGGGCTGATAAACTGTGGCTTTTTAACATTTATCACGGCACCGGTGCGGGCCATCGCCTCTACCAGATCGGTTTGGCGCGCCAAAAATGCCGGCAATTGAATAACATCCACGACCTCGGCAACCCGCTGCGCCTGGGAGGCCTCATGTACGTCGGTAATGATCTTTACGCCAAACTGGGATTTTAATTCCTGAAAGATTTTCAATCCTTCTTCCAGACCAGGTCCGCGATAGGAGTGTATTGATGAGCGGTTAGCCTTATCAAATGAGGCCTTGAACACATACGGAATGCCCAATTTTTGCGTTACGGTAACGTAATGTTCGCAGATGCGCATCGCCAGATCGCGCGACTCAAGCACATTCATTCCGCCGAACAGGACGAAGGGCAGATTGTTGGCTACCGGTATTTCGCCAATATTGACCACACGTTGTTTCATATCTCTACCTTTTCAACTTTGCTCTAAGCACCAGGTAATCTTGTACCTGACGCGGGAGGGATTAATGCAGCGTCACGGATTTTTGCCCGATGGAATGTATTTGAACTTTGATCATTTCACTGATGGGATCTTCGGGACACTGCTCGACAAAATAATTAAGATCGGACAGCGCGACATGATCACAATCCAATTGCGCGTAAATCAAACCCCGGTCGCGAATTTCATAAGGATCGTCTGGATCGAACTCAATCATCGCTTCGCTGGCGCCTAGCGCCAACACCATCTGTTTTTCATCCATCAGCGCTGATTTCAAGGTGTCTAGCAGCTTGCGCACCACGGTATTATTATCAGCTTCCTCCAGGTCCTCATCCGACAGCTCAACGCCGAGGCCGATATTCCCACGCAACCAGATCTCGAGGGTGTGCTCATCCAACGTGTCGCCATTAATCGGATTAATCAGCCACATTTCACCATCCAGCCAGCCGGCGCGCAGAATCATTTGCGTAGGAAATATCACCGGTGAAAGGGGAATATTCAGCGCCTGGGCCACATGTAACAAGATGATACCCAGTGATGCCGGCAGCCCTTGCCGACGCTCAAGAACATTATCCAGCCACAACGCATCGGACAAACGGTATACGCCACCGACACCGCCAAATCCCCAGGTATGGTAAAATAACGTGATAAGCTGGTTGAGCTGCTCGTCTTGGTTGAGCTCCACCGGTATCCGTGCCCTCGCGTCTTCGCTCAGCAATCGCAACTGCTGGCGCACGTTTTCGGCAGGAAAATCCTCCCGCACCGCGAGTGAAATACGAATAACGCCCTCACTCAACGGTGCCAGATTATATTCAAAATCCGCAATGTTTCTCATAGAAATCCTGTCAACAGGGGAAGCTTACTGCTAGCCAGCCGGTAAATAGTGTACAGACACGCTAACGCGCAAATAAATGCCAGCCAGCGGATTTTTTCTCGTCGCTCACGATGACCCAGAGCCACGGTGCCGAACAAAATATAAATTACCACCAACACAATCTTATCCAGCAACCAGCGGCCATCTGGACTGAAAGGCGATATACCGGAGAGTATGACCAACGAAACACCGGAAACCAATAGCAGGGTGTCGTTAAGGTGCGGGGTAATGCGCACCCAGGTTCGCGTTAGGAGCGGAGAGCCGCGCCAGCGCCAGTAGAAACGAATGATAAACAGCGTGATGGTGACCCAAACCGTCGTTAAATGTAAGTACTTGATTGCCGTATAAGCACTCATCACTGCTCCATCATCGAAATATCCAGGCCTTAAACCGGCCTGCGCCCTATTGATACCCGTTCATTGCCACCATAGTCTTTGCGGGTGATGATGCGATCAAAGCCAGACCGTGCTAATAATGCACGTACGGCTTCTCCCTGACGCCAGCCATGTTCGACCATCACCCACCCTCCCGGCAGCAGGTAGTCCGGCGCCTGACCGATTATCACGGCCAGATCCGCCATTCCTCCGTCGGGCGCGACCAGAGCGCCGCGAGGTTCAAAACGGACATCGCCCCGCGCTAAATGAGGATCATGTTCATCGATATAGGGTGGGTTACTCACAATAAGGGTATAGCGTTTCCCCTGCAACGATTTAAACCAACTGCCCTGCGTGAATTCCACGTTGTCTATGGCAAGCCTAAGGGCATTTTCCCGCGCCAGCGCCACCGCGTTCGCCTGCACATCGACTCCGGTAATCCGCCACTGCGGCCGTTCGCTGGCCAAGGCCAAGGCAATGGCGCCGCTGCCGGTGCCGAGATCCAGCACTTCGGCGGGCGCGGCGGGCAACAGCTGCAGCGCCTGTTCCACCAAGCATTCGGTGTCCGGGCGGGGTATCAGCGTAGCCGGTGAAACCTTGAGCGTAAGCGACCAGAATTCCCGTTCGCCTACCAGATAAGCGATGGGTTCGCCCGCTTCCCGCCGTTCCAGTAGCTCGTCTAATCGTGCGCGTTGCGCCGCGGTCAACGCGCTTTCGCCAAACGCCAGCAGCCAGGTGCGCGGCTTGTCGATCACATGGCCGAGCAGAATTTCGGCGTCACGCTTAGGGCTTTCGCTTCCCCCCAGGCGGCTGCCGGCGACCGCTAGCCACTGGCGTATATCCATCAGGATTGTTCTGCCAGCGCCGCCAGCTGATCGGCCTGGTATTCCTGCATAATCGGCTGGATTAACATATCGAGTTTGCCCTCAATAACTTCATCCAGGCGATACAGCGTCAAGCCGATGCGGTGATCGGTTACCCGCCCCTGGGGGAAATTATAGGTCCGGATACGATCGGAACGATCGCCGCTGCCCAATAGGTTGCGACGCGTCGACGCCTCCTCCAACTGGCGCCTGCGCACCTCCGCGGCACGCAGCCGCGCGCCGAGCACCGCCAGCGCCTTGGCCTTATTTTTATGCTGTGAACGCTCGTCCTGACATTCCACCACCAGCCCGGAGGGAATATGGGTAATGCGAATAGCCGAATCGGTCGTATTCACATGCTGACCACCGGCGCCGGACGAACGGAACGTATCTATACGCAGATCGCCGGGATTGATCACCGGCAATTCCTCTTCGGGAATGGCCGGCATCACCGCCACCGTACAGGCAGAGGTATGGATGCGCCCCTGCGATTCGGTTTCCGGTACCCGTTGTACCCGGTGTCCGCCGGATTCAAACTTCAGTTGGCCGTAGGCACCGTCGTTTTCAATCTTGGCGATCACTTCCTTATACCCGCCATGTTCACCATCGCTGGCGCTGACAATATCGATCCGCCAGCGGCGCGCCTCGGCATAACGGCTATACATGCGAAATAAATCGCCGGCGAAAATGGCGGCCTCATCACCACCGGTACCCGCGCGCACTTCAAGAAAGCAACCACGCTCGTCGTCAGGATCTTTGGGTAGCAGCAGTAGCTGCAGTTGTTGTTCCAATACTTCTTGCTGCGCCTTGGCGTCCAACAACTCTTCCTGCGCCAGATCGCGCATTTCCGGGTCATCCAGCATCAGCTCGGCGGCCGCAATATTTTCGCGCACGTGCTGCCAGCGCTGAAAGGACGCAGTAACATCGCTAAGCTGCGCATACTCTTTCGACAGCGCGCGAAAACGATCCTGATCGTTAATAACGCCGGCATCGCCAAGCAAGACCTCGACTTCTTCCTGACGTTCTTGTAGCACTTCCAGTTTGGCAACGATAGACGGCTTCATGGGTGGTGGTTTTACCTTGTTAGTATAATGAGCTAGTCCAGTCCAAGACTGTCCCGCAGGATTTGCAGCCGCTCGACATCACCCTCGCGGGCGGCCTGTTGCAACGATTTGGTGGGGGCGTGGATCAAACGATTGGTCAGGCGATGGGCCATTTCCCGGATAATGAGTTCGGGGTCGGCGCCCTGTTTCAGCGCCGCCACGGCGCGCTCTTCCATCTCGGCGCGCAGCGCATCGGCCTGGGTTCGGTAATCACGAATGGTTTCCACCGCGCTTTGCGCACGCAGCCACCCCATGAAATCCAGGCACTCCTGCTCTACGATAGTCTCCGCCTGAACGGCGGCGGACTGACGTTGAGCCAGATTTTTGGCGATGATCGCCTGTAAATCATCCACGGTATAAAGATAGGCGTTGGCGACTTTACCCACTTCCGGCTCGATATCGCGAGGCACCCCAATATCCACCATCAGCATAGGCTGGTTACGGCGTTGCTTCATGGCCCGTTCGACCATACCCTTGCCGATGATCGGCAAGGTGCTGGCGGTGGAGCTGATAATGATGTCGGCCTCCGCCAGCCGATAGTCGATGTCGGCCAGGCCAATAACCTCCGCGCCGACCTGGTTGGCCAGGGTTTGCGCCCGTTCGCGCGTGCGGTTGGCGATAATCAGCCGTTTGACATTATGTTCGCGCAAATGCCGCGCCACCAGTTCAATGGTTTCCCCCGCACCCACCAACAGCACCGTTACCTCGGCCAGGGATTCAAAAATCTGCCGGGCCAGGGTACAGGCGGCGAAGGCCACCGACACCGCGTGCGAGCCGATCTCCGTTTCGGTACGCACCCGCTTGGCCACGGAAAAAGATTTCTGGAACAGACGCTCCAACTCGCCGGAAAGCGAGTGGCCCCGCTGGGACTCGGCAAAGGCTTTTTTCACCTGACCCAGGATTTGCGGCTCGCCCAGCACCAGCGAATCCAGGCCGCTGGCCACGCGCATCAGATGACTTACCGCGTCGTCGCCAAGATGCCAGTACAGGCTTTGGCGCACCTCATCCTGCGCGAGATGATGATAATCGCACAGCCATTTGACTAACGACTCCTTGAAGTCCTCCTGCTGCCCGACGCTGAGATACAGTTCGGTTCGGTTACAGGTGGACAGCACGACGCCACCCTGCACTGAGGGTTGCTGGAGCAGGCTGGCCAGGGCCTGATCGAGCGTTTCAGGTGCAAAGGCCACCCGTTCGCGCAGTGCGACCGGAGCAGTTTTATGATTGATACCTAAAGCAAGCAGCGTCATGGAATACGGCTATTAAATAATACGAGTGTTAGTATGGTTATGGTTTATGGGCATTCTACTTGATGCGCGTGATCAAGAAAAGTCGCACCGCATTTTCAACCCATGATTAGACCGGTCGGAGAGAAATAATTGCCGCTTTCGCTGGAAATTGACGCTATCATGCTTTGGTTAACCTGAATGAAAGCCTTATCTCAAAAGTAAAAATAAGGAAGCTTTACGTTATGCCCAAGCGTACTTTAGCCTTTTACCGCGCGCTGCCGCTGGCCAGCCTGATTTTGGCGGCCTGTAGCGTTCATACCCCGTCGGGACCGGCAAAAAGCCAAACCTCCCCTGAATGGCGTCAGCATGAGCAGTCCGTGGCGCAACTGACCCATTATCAGACCCGAGGCTCCTTTGCCTATATTTCCGGGCAACAAAAAGTGTATGCCCGCTTTAACTGGCAGCAGACCGGCACCGATCGTTACCGCCTTCTGCTCACCAACCCCCTCGGCAGCACGGAAATGGACCTGAGCGTACAGCCGGGCATGGCACAGATTATCAACAACCAAGGCAAAAAATATATCAGTAACAATCCGCAGGAGATGATTCAAAAGCTCACCGGCATGGACATCCCGCTGGATAATTTGCGCAAATGGATGCTCGGCCTGCCCGGAGACGCCAGCGACGTCACCCTGGACGATCGCGGTCTGCTCAAGCAGATCGATTACCGCCAGGACGATCGGGACTGGACCGTTACCTATTTGGGCTACCACGACGAAAGTCGGCCGGTGTTGCCGGCCAATCTGGAGCTGCGCCAGGGCGAGCAGCGGATAAAACTTAAAATGGACAGTTGGGATCTGAAATGATTTACCAGTGGCCGGCTCCCGCCAAACTTAATTTGTTTTTGTACATTACCGGTCGCCGGGCCGATGGTTATCACTTATTGCAAACGCTGTTTCAATTTTTGGATTATGGCGATACGCTGACCATTGAACCGGTCAACACCCCACGGATCCGGCTGATTAACCCGCTGCCGGGCGTTGCCGAGGCCGATAATTTGGTTATCCGGGCGGCGGGCCTGTTGCAACGCTACCTGCAGGTGAAAAAAAATATTTTCACTCCCCCCGGCGCCGATATCCAACTCGAAAAACGCCTGCCGATGGGGGGCGGATTAGGCGGCGGATCGTCTAATGCCGCAACGGTCCTGGTAGCATTGAATCATTTGTGGCAAGGTGGTCTTGGGACGGAGGAATTAGCCGGATTAGGACTTGCCCTGGGGGCTGATGTTCCGGTGTTTATCCGCGGCCACGCGGCCTTTGCCGAAGGAATTGGTGAAATATTGACCCCTGCCAATCCTCCGGAGAAATGGTACCTGGTAGCCACGCCCAAGGTGAATATTTCCACCCCGGTTATCTTCGCCGATCCGGACCTGAAACGGGACTCGCCAATTCGCTCATTGGAGACGTTATTGGCGCTGCCATTTGCCAATGATTGTGAGCCAATAGCAATAAAACGCTTTTCCGAGGTTGAACAGCATCTTTCATGGCTGTTAGAATACGCGCCGTCGCGACTGACAGGCACCGGTTCTTGTGTATTTGCCCAATTTGATACCGAGATCGCCGCCCGTCAGGTGCTTGAGCAAGCCCCGGCATGGATGCGTTGTTTTGTAGCCCGTGGCGTTAACGTCTCTTCGTTGCATAACACGTTGGTCGGGGCGAATTAAGTTAGCCGGACCATTATGCCGCCGAAAACCGACGGTTCCGCCAGGTTGCCTTAATGTATTATATACCCAAAAATTTAGGCGGCAGGCAGGCGGCGAGCGAGTCCCGATCGGCTTACTCAGGTATCCGATCGGTGCTCGAACGCCGCAAGTGCGCCGGCAGCCTTAAAATAGCGGGTATACCCGTATGGAATTGCCCTGTATGGCACTCCGGTCTCGAGTGTTATGCTGAGGCAATACCTTCTCTGGACGCAAGCCTGAGGTTCTTCTCGTGCCTGATATGAAGCTTT
>JAATGH010000073.1 GCA_015654745.1 Enterobacterales bacterium | reverse complement strand
GTGGAAGTGCTGGACGTCGAACAGTTGGCCATCCATGAAGAGCATCTACGCGGCCTGATTACCGAACACGTTCAGCTCACCGGTTCCCATCGTGGTGAGGAAATTTTGGCGGACTGGCCTGCCTGGGCATCCAAGTTCACGCTGGTAAAACCGAAATCAAGTGATGTGAAAGCGTTGCTGGGTCACCGCAGCCGTTCTGCGGCTGAGCTTCGCGTGCAAGCGCAGTAAGAGGTTAATGATGAGTCAAAATGTTTATCAATTTATCGACTTGCAGCGTGTAGATCCGCCTAAAAAGCCGCTGAAAATTCGAAAAATTGAGTTTGTGGAAATCTACGAGCCGTTTTCGGAATCGCAGTCCAAGGCGCAGGCGGATCGCTGCATTTCCTGCGGCAACCCTTACTGTGAATGGAAATGCCCGGTACATAACTATATTCCAAACTGGCTGAAGCTGGCCAACGAAGGGCGCATTATCGAGGCGGCGGAGCTATCGCACCAGACCAATACCCTGCCGGAAGTCTGTGGCAGGGTCTGCCCACAGGATCGGTTATGCGAAGGGTCATGCACGCTCAATGACGAATTCGGCGCGGTGACCATCGGTAATATCGAGCGCTACATTAACGATAAAGCCATCGAAATGGGCTGGCGACCGAACGTGGCCGGTATCGTTGCCACCGGCAAACGGGTAGCGATTATCGGTGCCGGTCCCGCCGGGTTGGGCTGCGCCGACGTGTTGACCCGCAACGGGGTGCAGGCGGTAGTCTTTGATCGCCATCCGGAAATTGGCGGTCTGCTGACTTTCGGCATTCCTTCGTTCAAGCTGGAAAAAGAGGTCATGGTCAAACGGCGGGAAATCTTTAGCGAGATGGGTATCGAGTTTCGCCTGAATACCGAGGTGGGCCGGGATATCCAAATGAGCGACCTGCTGGGCGAATTTGATGCGGTATTCCTGGGCGTCGGCACCTATCAGTCCATGCGCGGCGGGCTGGAGAATGAAGACGCGCCGGGCGTGGTGGATGCGCTGCCGTTCCTGATAGCCAACACCAAGCAGTTGATGGGATATGAAAACCCTGAATCGGCGCCGTACGTCAGTATGGACGGCAAGCGGGTAGTGGTACTCGGCGGCGGCGATACGGCCATGGACTGCGTGCGTACCTCTATCCGCCAGGGCGCGACCCACGTGATTTGCGCCTACCGTCGCGACGAGGCAAATATGCCCGGATCCAAGCGTGAAGTGAAAAACTCCCGTGAGGAAGGGGTTGAATTTATGTTCAACCTGCAGCCGGTGAGTATTGAAATCGATAGCAGCGGCAAAGTCAGCGGCGTGCGGATGGTGCGAACGATAATGGGTGAACCGGATGCGCAGGGTCGTCGTCGAGCTGAAATCGTGGCCGGCTCCGAACACCTGCTGGCGGCCGATACGGTGGTGATGGCGTTTGGCTTTCGCACGCACAGCATGGAGTGGCTGGCCGATTTTAGCGTTGAACTGGATAGCCAGGGGCGGATCATCGCACCGGAAGGGAGTGAAACCGCATTCCAAACCAGTAACCCGAAGATTTTCGCCGGCGGTGATGCGGTCCGGGGATCGGATTTGGTGGTGACGGCTATCTTCGAAGGCCGCAAGGCCGCTGAGGGGATTATGAACTATCTGGAAGTGTAAGGCGCTTGAGCCGTGGTAGGTAATGCTTCCCGCCCGACAGGGGCGGGAAAATCCGGTTTCATACGTTAGGTGACGTTTCGCCATTGACCGCCAGCCGCGCGTTCATGCCTTCGCTGGGCGCGGCCTAAGGGACAACCGAGTTACTTCACAACCCGCAGAGACGGGCGTCCACCGCGTGGCGGTGTGGGGGGCTCGTCGTCGGGGTCCTGATCGTCACGAACATCGGGGCGATCGCCGTCAATAATCGACATGACGGTTTCCGGGCCGCTATCCAACGTCGAGGCGTCTTCCGCCACGCCGTTTTGTTCGTAGCCCACTTCCGGTTCAAACATGGTGCCAGCACCGTTTTCCCGGGCGTAAATGGCCAAAACCGCGCCAATCGGCACATTGACCTGGCGAGGAATGCCGCCAAAGCGCGCGTTAAAGCTCACCTCGACGTTGGTCAGCTCAAGATTGGCCACCGCGCGTGGCGCGATGTTCAGGACTATCTGGCCGTCGCGGGCGAATTCCATCGGCACCGAGACGCCTTCCACCGAGACATCCACCACCAGATGAGGCGTTAACTGGTTGTCCAGCAGCCATTCATAAAACGCCCGGAGCAGATAAGGGCGGCGCGGACTAAGCTGAGAGACTTCCATGCCCTTAACCCCGGGTTTGCAGGCGCATTTCGCGCTCAGCTTCGGTTAATGAAGCCAGGAACGCGTCACGCTCGAAAACACGTGTCATGTATCCTTTCAATTCTTTGGCCCCGGCGCCGGACAGTTCAATGCCCATCTGCGGCAAACGCCATAGCAACGGCGCGAGATAGCAGTCCACCAGGCTAAATTCTTCGCTCATAAAATAGGGCGCTTCATTGAATACCGGTGCTACCGCCAGCAGCTCTTCGCGCAGTTGACGACGCGCGCTGTCCGCTTCCTGATTGCTGCCGTGCTCGATCTTGCGCATCAAGGAGTACCAGTCGCTCTCAATACGGTGCATCATCAAACGGCTGCTGCCACGCGCCACAGGATATACCGGCATTAGCGGAGGATGAGGGAAACGCTCGTCAAGGTATTCCATGATGATGCGTGATTCATATAGCGTCAGCTCGCGATCGACTAAAGTCGGCACAGTGCGGTAAGGGTTGAGGTCAATCAGGTCCTGCGGCAGATTATCCAGCTCTACCTGCTCAATTTCGACACTGACACCTTTTTCCGCCAGTACAATGCGTACTTGATGGCTAAAAATGTCGGTCGGGCCAGAAAACAGCGTCATCACCGAACGTTTGTTGGCAGCGACAGCCATGAAAACCTCCAAGTTATCTAGAAAATACCGCGAATAGCCATATTACCCGGCTACTATCCTGAAATGTTTGACCGTTAACCAATTGTCAGTTTGCCCATCGCTCACGCGGCTCATCGTTCTCACCACGCCATGGCAAAACGCCAGTTAAGTAAACAGGCATAAAAGTGCTTAACAGTTTACCAGATTTTTGCGTGTTTAGGGGGATGGCGAGTGGCAAATCGCGACGAATAAAGCGACGCAATCAGATAATTGGCGTTAAATCAATGCTGCGTCAATAAAAAAGCCCGGACCGTGCCGGGCTTTGCTAGCTGTAAAAACAGCCGGAAATTAACGTTTGGAGAACTGCGGACGACGACGCGCTTTACGCAAGCCGACTTTCTTACGTTCAACCTTACGGGCATCGCGAGTGACGAAACCGGCTTTACGCAGTTCAGCGCGCAGCGATTCATCATATTCCATCAGCGCACGGGTGATACCGTGACGGATGGCGCCTGCCTGACCAGAAATGCCACCGCCGGTAACGGTGATGTACAGATCCAGCTTCTCAACCATGTCTACCAGTTCCAGCGGTTGACGAACTACCATGCGGGCAGTTTCGCGATCGAAGTACTGATCCAGACTACGCTGGTTGATGACGATATTACCGCTACCCAGCTTCATGAAGACGCGTGCGGAGGAGCTTTTGCGGCGACCAGTGCCGTAGTATTGATTTTCAGCCATTGCCTATAATCCCGATTAAATGTCCAGAACTTGC
>JAATGH010000451.1 GCA_015654745.1 Enterobacterales bacterium | reverse complement strand
AGTAACAAAGCCAACGCACCCGCGGCTAGAATTATGACGGGTACAACCATTATCACCGCCGTTTTAAGCATTCATTTAGGATCACCGCAGGAGCGTAACCTAATGTTTCCACGTGTTTGGATTGCGCTGGCGTTCAGCGTCTTCTGCCTCGGCCCACATGCCGAAACCATAAAAGAGTCCTATGCTTTTGCGCTCTTGGGTGAACCAAAATACGCCAATGATTTCAGCCATTTCGACTATGTCAATCCCGCGGCGCCCAAGGGAGGCGACGTCACGCTGTCGGCCATCGGCACCTATGATAATTTTAACCGCTTCGCCCTGCGCGGCACCGCCGGCGCGCGCACCGAGCAGCTGTATGACAGTCTGTTTACCACCTCGGACGACGAGATGGCCAGCTATTACCCCCTGGTGGCCGAATCGGCACGCTACGCGGCGGATTTTTCCTGGGTAGAGATCGCCATCAATCCCCAGGCTCAGTACCATGACCACCAACCGATCACCGCTGCCGATGTTGCATTTACCTTTGAAAAATTCATGACCGAAGGCGTGCCGCAGTTCCGGCTGTATTATAAGGGCGTGAAGGTCAAGGCCATCGCCAATCTCACGGTACGCTTTGAGTTTCCAAAACCCGACAAAGACAGCATGCTGGGTCTATTGACCCTGCCTATCATGCCGCGGAGCTACTGGCAGCATCATAAACTCAGCGATCCGCTGGCGTCGCCGCCGCCTGCCAGCGGCCCTTATCGCATTACCGCCTGGAAAACCGGCCAATCTATCACCTACTCGCGGGTCAGGGATTATTGGGCGGCCAACCTGCCGGTGAACCGCGGACGTAATAATTTTGATACCATCAGGTACGACTATTATCTGGATGACAACGTGGCGCTGGAGGCGTTTAAAGCCGGCGCCTTTGATTTACGGATGGAAGGTTCACCAAAACTGTGGGCAACGCAATACCATGGCGGCAATATCGAGCGCGCCTATATTATTAAACAAGAGCTGCCCAACAACGCGCCGGTAGATACGCCTTGGCTGGCGTTTAACATTCAGCGTCCGCTGTTTGCCGATCGGCGGGTACGCGAAGCGCTGACCCTGGCGTTTGATTTCGAATGGATGAATAAGGCGTTATTTTATAAGGGTTACCAGCGGGTCAACAGCTATTTTACCAATACTCCCTATGCGGCGCGTGATTATCCCGACGTCGCTGAACTGGCGGTATTGGCGCCGCTGAAAGGCCAGATACCGCCGGAAGTGTTTACCGGACCTTATCAGCCCCCGGTTTCCGACGGCAGCGGTTACGACCGTAAAAATCTGCTTAAGGCGCTGGCGCTATTAAAACAGGCCGGCTGGGAGCTCAAGGACCAACGGCTGGTAAACCGCAAAACCGGCAAACCATTCCAATTTGAAGTGATGTTGATGAACGGTGGCAACAGCAGTAACTACATCCTACCCTTCCAGCATAACCTGCAGCGCCTGGGTATCCAGTTGACCCTGCGCGAGGTGGATCATGCCCAATTCACCAACCGCCTGCGCAAACGTGATTTTGATATGATGCCCTCAACCTATCGCGCGTTTCCCTACCCGAGCGGTGATCTACAGTTTTCCTGGAGCAGCGCCTACGTGGAGTCAAGCTACAACCGCCCCGGGGTCAAGGATCCGGCGGTGGATCACTTGATTAACGAGATTGTCCGACACCAGGGTAACGAAACCGCTCTGCTGGCGTTGGGCAAAGCGCTCGATCGCGTGTTGACCTGGAATTATTTTATGATCCCAATGTGGTACTCCCACCAAACCAGGTTGGCCTACTGGGATAAATTCGCCATGCCGTCGATCAAGCCCACCTACGCGCTGGGCTTCGATACCTGGTGGTACGACGTCAATCGGGCGGCGAGACTACCCGCCGAGCGGCGCTGATCCTTAACCGCTATTTCATCCAGGAGGCCTATTGCTACCTTACCTGCTACGCCGATTATTGCTGGTCATCCCGACGTTATGGGCCATCATTACCCTGAATTTTTTTATCGTGCAAATTGCCCCTGGCGGACCGGTGGACCAAGCTATTGCCAATATCGAACAGGGGCAGCAAAGCGGCTTTAGCGCCGGACACACCGATCCCACCGCGCGGGTGCAGACGCTGAACGGTGGCCAGATTGGCGATAGCCAATATCGCGGAGCCCGGGGTCTGGATCCGGAAGTGATCGCCGAGATCACCAAACGCTATGGTTTTGATAAGCCGCTGCATGAGCGCTATTTCACCATGTTGTGGAGCTATGTGCGTTTCGATTTTGGCGATAGCCTGTTCCGCGGCGACACGGTGATGAGGTTGATCAGAGACAGTATGCCGGTGTCCATTACGCTTGGGCTATGGAGCACGCTGATAATCTATTTCGTGTCGATCCCGCTGGGCATTCGCAAAGCCGTCGCCAGCGGCAGCGCTTTTGACGTCTGGAGCAGCACGCTGATCATCATCGGCTATGCTATTCCGGCGTTTCTGTTCGCCATTTTGCTGATCGTCTTGTTTGCCGGCGGCAGCTATCTGGATTGGTTTCCCCTGCGCGGCCTGGTATCCAGCCATTTCGACAGCCTGCCTTGGTATAAGAAAATTACCGATTACCTCTGGCATATCACGCTGCCGGTTTTGGCCACGGCTATCGGTGGTTTCGCCACGCTTACCATGTTGACGAAGAACGCTTTTCTCGATGAGATCCGCAAGCAGTATGTTATTACTGCCCGCGCAAAGGGGCTGACCGAGAAGCAAATCCTGTATCGTCATGTGTTTCGCAACGCCATGCTGCTGGTGATAGCCGGTTTCCCCGCGACGTTTATCAGCATGTTTTTTACCGGCTCGTTGCTGATTGAGGTGATGTTTTCCCTTAACGGTCTGGGCCTGCTGGGCTATGACGCTACCCTGCAGCGCGATTACCCCGTCATGTTCGCCACATTATATATTTTCACCTTGATCGGCCTGCTGCTCAATATCCTCAGCGATATGACCTACACGCTGGTCGATCCGCGTATCGATTTCGAGGGCCGCCAATGAGTCCAGCAAATCAGGCGCGCTGGGCGCGTTTTCGTCACAACAAACGCGGCTACTGGTCGCTATGGCTGTTTTTGGTGCTGTTTATCCTGAGCCTCGGCTCGGAGCTGGTGGCCAATGATAAGCCGCTGCTGGTGCGCTACGAGGGACGGTTTTATTCGCCCCTACTGTTTAACTACAGCGAAACCACCTTTGGCGGCGAGCTGGACACCGCGGCGGACTATCGCGACCCTTATCTTATCGCCAGGCTGGCGGCCCATGGCTGGGCCTTATGGGCGCCGGTACGCTATGATTACCACACCATCAACTTTGCCACCGAACTCCCGTTTCCTTCGCCGCCCACCCGGCAGAACTGGCTGGGTACCGACAGCACCGGCAAGGATGTGCTGGCCAATTTGTTATACGGGTTTCGCCTCTCTATGCTGTTTGGTCTCGCGTTGACGGCGCTTTCGAGCCTGCTGGGCATTATCGCCGGCGCCACTCAGGGTTACTACGGTGGCAGGCTGGATCTCTGGGGACAGCGGTTTATCGAGGTGTGGTCCGGGATGCCGACGCTATTTTTAATCATTTTGCTGTCAAGCGTGGTGCCCCCTAATTTTTGGTGGTTATTGGGTATCACGGTGCTGTTCGGCTGGATGAGCCTGGTGGGAGTGGTGCGCGCGGAGTTTCTTCGCACCCGTAACTTCGATTACATCCGTGCCGCCCAGGCAATGGGCGTCAGCGATTCGATGATTATGCTGCGCCATATGTTGCCAAACGCCATGGTGGCTACCCTGACCTTTCTGCCTTTTATTCTGTGCGGATCCATTACCACGCTGACATCCCTGGACTTCCTGGGTTTCGGCCTGCCTATCGGCTCGCCGTCGCTGGGTAATCTGCTATTGGAAGGCAAGAACAATCTGCAGGCGCCCTGGCTGGGTATTACCGCCTTTGTGATGCTGGCGCTGGTGCTCTCATTACTGATTTTCATCGGCGAGGCGGTACGCGACGCCTTCGACCCTAGCAAGGCGCATTAAACCATGACCCTACCCCTCTTGCAGATTCAGGAACTGAGCGTCGCCTTTCGCCAGGGTGAACGCATTCATCCGGTGGTGGATCGCGTATCCCTGTCGCTACACGCCGGTGAAACGCTGGCTCTGGTCGGCGAATCCGGTTCGGGCAAAAGCGTCACGGCGCTATCCGTGCTGCGCCTGCTGCCGGCGCCGCCGGTGATCTATACCCATGGGGACATCCTGTTTCAGGGACAAAGCCTGCTGCATGCCGATGAGGCGTCGCTGCGGCGGGTGCGGGGCGACGATATCGCCATGATCTTTCAAGAGCCGATGTCTTCGCTCAATCCACTGCATAATGTGGAAAAACAGCTGCTGGAAGTGCTGATATTACATCGGGGCCTGCGCGGTGCCGAGGCCCGCGCCGAAGTCCTTGCCAGCCTGGAGCGTGTGGGGATACGCCAGGCCAAATCCCGTCTTGGGGATTTTCCCCATCAACTCTCCGGCGGCGAGCGGCAGCGGGTGATGATCGCCATGGCATTGCTGACCCGGCCGAAACTGCTGATTGCCGATGAGCCGACCACCGCGCTAGACGTTACGGTACAAGCGCAAATCTTAAAGCTGCTGATGGAACTGCGCACGGAAATGGGCATGGCGCTGCTGTTTATTACCCATAATCTGAATATCGTGCACCGATTGGCGGATAACGTGGCGGTCATGCAGGAAGGCAAGTGCGTTGAGGTAGGGCCCACCCATAGCGTGTTCAGCGCGCCCAGCCATCCCTATACCCAGAAATTGCTGGCGGCGGAGCCGGGCGGTGAGCCGTTGCCGATGAGTCCCTCGGCGCCCACGCTGTTGCAAATTAACCATCTGGGCGTGAATTTTACCCAGCGCCGTGGACTGTTCCGCCGCCAGACGACGCAAAAATGCGCCGTTCGAGAAGTGAGTTTTACCCTGCGGCGCGGAGAAAGCCTGGGGTTAGTGGGTGAATCAGGCTCGGGCAAAAGCACTACCGCCCTGGCAATATTGCGGTTATTAAAATGTGAGGGCGAAATCTGGTTTGACGGCCAGCCACTACACCGCTTTACCCGGCGGGAAATGCTGCCGGTGCGCCGCCGTATCCAGGTGGTGTTCCAGGACCCCAATTCCGCGCTGAATCCCCGGCTGACCGTGGCGCAGATTATCGGTGAGGGCTTGCTAGTCCACCACCATTACAGCGCCGAGGAGCAACAGCGGCGGTTGATTACCGCGCTGGAGGAAGTGGGGTTGGACCCCGCCAGCCGCCACCGCTATCCCGGCGAATTTTCCGGCGGGCAGCGTCAGCGTATCGCCATTGCCCGCGCGCTGATCCTGCAGCCGGACCTGGTGATCCTTGATGAGCCCACCTCATCTTTGGATCGCTCAGTGCAGGCGCAGATTTTGCAGTTGCTAAAATCTTTACAGGAGAAGCACCAGTTGACCTACCTGTTTATCAGCCACGATCTCCAGGTGGTGCGCGCCATGTGTCACCAGGTGATGGTATTGCGCGAAGGAGAGGTCGTGGAGCAGGGAGAGTGCCGTCAGGTGTTTGACGCACCGTCGGCCGAGTATACCCGCCAGCTGATGATATCGGCGGGATAGCCGCGAGCCAAGCGGCGACTTAGGAAAAATAGGGTACCGCTACTGACTCGGCAATAGCCACACCCATGTTTTTTAACCGGCATAGACAGGTACACTCATCATCGCGGTGTAAAAACAGACAGGGTTGTCCGTCATATTCCACCACTGCGCAGGTGATTTGAATTTCCACCAGGGACCGAGACAATTCCCGCATGACCTGCCAGGCAGTATCACCTTCATGGCTAAGCAGCGTCAGGCCTATCAGCTCGTTGTCGGCAATATTTTCCGACGAGACGATAGGTTCGACTTTCATGCCGCTAAAGCCATGCAGCCAGCGATAATGTTGTGGTAACCGATGTACCACTGACATCTGTAGATTAGTCACGCCATTTCCCCAGAAAGTTCATAATATCTGATAACAGTTTTATCACATTACTATAATGTTGGCGTGACAAAGTCAGCCAATTCATTCACAAATATATCTCATTTACCTAAAAAATGGGATACAGATCGCTTTTTCGGCCTATATGTACCGCTTTAGCCACGTGAACGCAACCATTTTTTATGCAATTGCATAACTTAAGATGTCTTTTTCATTTACAACTTACGTACAACAAGGGTGGCAAGAGGGGGCATGCAGGCATGGGAGAGGGACATGCAGGCATGGGAGAGGGACATGCAGGCATGGGAGGGTTTCGCTTGCCGCGCGCTTGGGTGGTTTATGTGCCCTCGTGCGGGCAATCGACGGGGGCCGGTCAGGACGCGCTCCCGGCGCGGCCTTTCCTCGCGCCGTTCCCAACGGCTCGCACGGTGGGAATTGCCCTCGTCGGCGGCCTTTATGCCGGCGTTGGAATTCATTGCATAGTTGGGTGATGGCGGCCTTCGGGTTGAGTTGATGGGGCGGTATGCCGGCATTGGTATTCGCCGCTTAGGTGGGTGAAGGCGGCCATCGGGTTGCGTGGATGGCCGTGGGGGGTTAGGTTAGTAGTCCTTGTGCCAGGTAGTCGTTTGGGTGCTTGACGCCGGGCAGGGCAAAAAAGTAGCCGCCGCCGATAGGCTGGATGTATTCCTCCAGCGCCTCGCCGTTCAGCCGGCGTTGGACCGTGAGAAATCCTTGTTCCAAATCGCGCTGGAAGCACACAAACAGCAGCCCCATATCGAGCTGTCCGGATCGGGATACGCCCAGGGAATAGCTGTAACCTCGGCGCAGCATCAGATTCGATTGTGTCTGCGGGGTACGAGGGTTGGCCAGGCGCATATGGGCGTCGAGGGGAATGGTTTTACCCGCCGGGTCCTGGCCGTAATCTGGCACATCATGCTCGTGTTGCATTCCCAGCGGCGCGCCGGTGCGCTTGTCGCGACCAAAGATGGTCTGCTGCTCATGCAACGGCGTACGGTCCCAGGATTCAACGTGAAAGCGGATAATGCGTACCGCCTGGTAGCTCCCATTCACCGCCCAGGCAGGCTCATCCGTTCCCTCCCCTACCCATACCACGCGATCCATCAGGCCGCCATCGTGAGTATCGGGATTACCGGTGCCGTCTTTAAAACCCAAAAGATTAATCGGCGTTTCCGCGCCCTGGCTGCGCGCCGCGTGGCTGGAAATAAAGCCTTCGCGTTTCCAGCGTACGCTGAGCAAATCCGGCGTATGCTTGATCACGTCACGTAAAGCGTGGATCACGGTATCCGCGCCGTTGGCGCAAATTTGCAGCAGCAGATCGCCGTGGCAAAGATCGGCGTCCAGCGCATCGTTGGCGAAGCGGGTCATTTTTTGCAGCCGGCGGGGTTTTTGCGCCCCAAGGCCAAAGCGTTGGTCAAACACGCTATCGCCCAGCGCGACGGTAATGGTCAGATTATCCGGCGCGATATGTTCGCCAAGAATACCCGAATCCATCGGCGGCAGCTTTTCGTCCACCGCCGGGGCCTGGCCACCGCTGGTGAGAAAAGCGATACGCTCGGTCAGCAGGCGGAACAGCCGCCTGAGATCGTCGCGGTCCGATGCCAATACGTCAAACGCCACCAGCATCATATTGGCCTGCTGCGGCGTGGTAATCCCGGACTGGCGCAGGCCATAAAAGGCCTGGCGTTGCTGGCGGGCATCGCCGGGCGGCGTCGCCTGGGCAGACGCCACCGGCTCAGCGGCGGTGGCGGCGCCACGCAAAGCCAGCGCGGTGCCTATCGCCCCTAACCCTTTTAGCCAACGGCGGCGGGATGGGGACGCGGCCACGCCCCCAGAACGGTGATGATCCTTAGCTGAACTCATTGCGCAGTCGTCCTAATCTAATCCAAACCTAACACACCGCGCAGCAGCGCCAAATCTTCCGCCAACGCGGTAATAGGTCCCTTAAGGGCACCACGGTCCGCATCCGTCAGCTTATCGTAGGATTCAAATCCTTCTTTGGTGCGATATTTCGCCAGGACTTTATCCACCTTGGCGAAATTGCCGTCAATTTTAGCCAGCAGCGGTGCGTTGGCCTTTTGCAGCAGTGGGCGTAGCAAGTTGACGATTTTTTGCGAGCCATCAATATTGGCCTGGAAATCCGACAAATCGCTGCGGCTATAGCGATCTTCCTCACCGCTGATTTTACTCGACGCCACTTCTTCTATCAGGCCCGCTGCGCCGCCCACCACTTTACTGGGCGGAAACGTCAAAGAACTTATCCGTTTTTGCAGATCCTGGGTATCGGTATACAGTTTATCGGCAAAAGGCGCGGCTCCGTCGGTGGTTTTGTCGCTGAACAGGATTTTTTCCAGCCGATGGAAACCGGTAAACTTCGGATCGGCGGCCTTTTGTTCGAAATCATCTTCCCGTGCGTCGATGCTGCCGTCGAGATCGGAAAAGAGCTCGGCGATCGGCTCGATACTCTCGTAATAGACTCGGGTGGGAGCATACAGTTTCCGGGCAGTGGCCAGATCACCGTTCTTTACCGCATCGGTAAAGGCCTTTGTATGCGTAACCAGCTCACCGACCTGCTGCATGACATAGACTTTATAATCGGCAATGGGGCCAACCAACGCCATAGCATCCGGCTTGGCGGCGCTTTGCCCATCATCCGCCGAGACGGTAAGCTTGCCCTTGGGATTGCTGAGCAGGCCGCAGGTCATATCGTACTCTCCCGGCTCCAGTGTGGCGGTCATCTTCTGGGTAAAACCGGGCGCAACGTTTTCACGTTCCTCCACCACCATAACGCCTTTTAATATTTCCCACTCCAGCCCTTTTTGGCTGGCGTTATGGATAATAAACTGGGTTTTGCCCGGTTTAACGGTGAGCGTCATCGGATCACATTGTTTATCGTTAACCGTGATTTTAACCTGGGCAATATCTGCCGCCAGCACCGCACCAAAGGGCACCGTCAGCGCCGGGGCCACCAGTAAGGCGGCAGGAAGAATGCGGCGACGAAAGCGTAGCATAATAGACATGTCGTTTTACCCTGAATAATGGAGCATTTTATAGAAATTTACCCGGCTACTTTGGCCGCGCGGCCGCCTCGGGCCGGCAGAAAAAACAGCAACAAGGCCGGTAATAAGTAGATCAGGTACACCGTGACTTCACTGACGGTTGGCGCCTCCTGATAACCAAGCAACCCTTCAAGCAACGTGCCAAACAGTGACTGGGTGGAAAGGGTTTGGCTAAAATCGAAGGCAATATTCTGCAAACCATTCCATAGGCCCGCTTCATGGAATGCGCGAATCGCCCCAGCCGCCAGTCCCGCGGCGACAAAAAGAATAAACAGGCTGGTCCATTTAAAGAACTTTTCCAGACGCAGGCGAATACCGCCGTAATACATCAGCATGCCTAAAGCAATGGCGCAAGCTAACCCAAGCAGCGCCCCGATCGGCGCGGCGGCGCCCACATCCTGCTGGAATGCCGCAAGCAGAAAAAATACTGATTCCAGCCCTTCCCGGGCCACGGCAAAAAATACCATGCCCACCAGCGCCCAACCTTGGCCCCGTGTATTGCTTAGCGCCTGATCGATGGCGCTTTCCAACTGCACCTTGATCGATCGGGACATCTTGCGCATCCAGAACACCATCCAGGTCAGAATCACCACCGCCAGCACCGCGACAATGCCCTCGAACATTTCCTGCTGCTTTTGTGGAAATTCACCCGTCGTTTCATTGATGGCGATGCCCAGCAACAAACAGAGTAACGCCGCGCTGATAACACCGGCCCACACGGCTTTTAGCCAGCGTCCACGGCCGGTTTTTTGCAAATAACCGGCGATCAGGCTGACGATTAACGCCGCTTCCAGCCCCTCGCGCAACATAATGAGAAATGGCACAAACATACCCGTTACCTTGTGGTTGTAAAGGAAGCGATCGAAAGAGTAAAGGAACGTCAATTAGAACGATATTGATTATCATTACGAAGGAAATAAACACAAGCAGTGATTTGCGACTATTTGTAACAGGCTGTTATAATACGTGTAACCAATTACCGGCCCGCTGTACGATGGGGATGGTCCTTGCCGGCCACGTCAAGGCCGGCAAGGATTAGGCTACGTCAATGGCGTCAGGCGCGGACGCGGACCTTGCGCGGACGGCTGGCGTACAGGTAACACAGCATCGCGCACAGGGCACAGCCGGCCATGGATATCACCATGGGCCAGGCGCTGTTGAAGGTGGACAGCGACAGGACGGCCCCGATGATCGCCCCCACGCCAAAGCGCAGCGTACCGGCCAATGATGACGCGGTGCCCGCCATATGGGGAAAATCTTCGAGGATCACCGCCATACCATTGGACGTGACCATGGCCACACATCCGACAAAGGCCGCGACGCCAATCACCAGCGGCCAGAAACCGAGGCCCATCGAGCAGACCACCAGCAGCCATATCGCCATCAATAACTGAATGATAAGCCCGAGACGAAACATGATTTGCGCGCCGAAACGTTTAACGCTGCGGCTGTTAATCAGCGTGATCAGGAACAGGAACGCCACGTTGAGCGCAAAATAATAGCCGAAGTTTTGCGGCGATACGCCGTTGAGATTGATATAGACAAACGGCCCGGCGCTAAGGAAGGAGAACATGCCGGCAAACGAGAAACCGCTGGCCAGCATATAGTTGAACACGCGTTTATGCCGGAAAAGCGCGCCAAAGTTGCCGATGGTGGTACGCAGGCTGAACTTTTGTCGCCGCTCCCTGGGCAGGGTTTCACGGATATACAGCATCACCAGCACCGTCGCGACCAGCGCGGCCAGGGTCATGCTCCAGAAAATAGCATGCCAGCTGAACAGCAGCAGCAGCCAGCCGCCAACGATCGGCGCCAGCAGCGGAGCCACCGTCATCACCAGAACGACAAAGGACATCATGCGCGAAAAATCATCTTTGGTGAACATGTCGCGCATCAATGCATTGATGACCACGCTGGCGGCGGCGGCGGCCAGACCATGCATAAACCGCATGTTGATCAACTGTTCCACCGACTGCGACAGGGCGCAGGCGGCGGCGGCGGCGGCGAAAAAGAAGGTGCCGAATAATATCACCGGCTTACGCCCCAGGCTGTCGGCCAGCGGCCCGTAAAATAGCTGCCCAATCGAGAACCCCAGCACGTAGGCGCTCAGCGTCATTTGCACGCTGCCGGGCGTTACGCCGAATTCATGGGCAATCAGCGGCATCGCCGGCAAATACATATCGATGGCCAAGGGCATCAGCATCGAAAGCAGTCCGAGGATGACAATCAACCCTATATTGGATTTTCGCTCAGCTTGCACGTCGCACCACTCCTTACTTGTATGACTCGCTACCCACCGGCGACAGGATCAGCCCGGGGTTATTTTGCCGGCACGCCGACGCTTTGGATTTCAGCCGCGGTAAGCGGGCGGTATTCGCCAGGCTGCAAATCCGGGTCCAGGACAATGGCGCCGACCCGTTCGCGGTGCAAGGCGGTAACATGGTTGCCCACGGCGGCGAACATCCGTTTTACCTGATGGTAGCGTCCTTCACTGATGGTCAGGCGAGCCTCGCGTTCGGACAAGGCTTCCAATACCGCCGGGCGGGTAGGCAGTTTTTCGCCGTGCAGCATCACGCCTTCGCTAAAGAGGTTCGCGATGGTATCGTCGAGCGGATTTTCCAGCGTGACCCGGTAGGTTTTCTCGCAGTGGTGTTTGGGCGAGGTGATCCAGTGCGACCATTGTCCATCGTCCGTCATCAATACCAGACCGGTGGTGTCGATATCAAGACGGCCCGCCGCGTGCAGCTTGTCAGGCACCGGCTCGTCCATAAAATAGAGCACGGTGGGATGATCGGGATCGTCGGTGGAACAGACATAGCCTTGTGGTTTATGTAGCATAAAATAACGTGAGGCGAGGATCTGATGCAGTACCCGATCGTCGAAGCGCACCTCATGCTGCGCCAGCAGCTGGAAAGCACCTTGTTTGACGATGTCACCGTCAACGGTGACCCGCTTGGCACGCAGTTCACGGATGACCAGCGCACGGCTGATACCCAACTGTTGAGATAAAAATTTGTCCAGTCGCATTAACTCTGTTTTGCCTGTAATCTTGGGAAATACCTGACGATGGCACCTGGGCCGACCGAAACCGGCGCAGCGCACAGCCGGGCTTTATGGCCGATGCGCCTAGGGACCGTGCAGGAAGGGCAGCACTTGCCGCATAGGTGACGGTCAGTATAACGGGGCTTGCCTCCATAGCCTAGTAGACAAAGAGATTCATTTATCCATGGTGTTTACCCTTAGGCCCTACCAGCGCGAGGCGGTGAACGCGGCGGTGGCTTACTTCCGGCTGCACGACGAACCGGCGGCGATTGTCCTGCCCACCGGCGCGGGCAAAAGCCTGGTGATTGCGGAACTGGCGCGTCTGGCCCGCGGGCTGGTGCTGGTTTTGGCCCACGTGAAGGAATTGGTGGCGCAAAACCATGAAAAATACCGCGTGCTGGGTCTGGACGCGGATATATTCGCCGCCGGCCTGCGCCAGCGCGAAAGCGGCGGCAAGGTGGTGTTCGGCAGCGTGCAATCGGTGGCGCGCAATCTCGAGCGGTTTGACCGGGCCTTTTCATTATTGATTATTGATGAATGTCACCGGCTGGGCGACGCCGAGGAGAGTCAATATCAACAGATTGTTCGTCATTTGCGTTTGGCCAACCCCGCGCTGCGTATCCTGGGATTAACCGCCACGCCGTTCCGCCTCGGCAAAGGCTGGATCTACCAATTCCACTACCATGGCATGGTCAGGGGCGACGAAAACTGTTTTTTCCGCGACTGTATTTTCGAACTACCGTTGCACTACATGATAAAACATGGCTTTCTGGTGCCGCCTGAACGCCTGGATATGCCGCTGCTGCATTACGATTTTAGCCGCTTATCCCCGAATACCGGCGGCTATTACCCAGAAAACGAACTTAACGGTGAACTGCGCCGGCAGCGGCGGATTACTCCGCTGATTGTTAAGCAAATCGAGCAGTATGCCGCGGATAAGCGCGGCGTCATGATCTTTGCCGCGACGGTGGAACACGCCGGGGAAATCCTCGGTCTTCTGCCCCCCGCGCAGGCGGCATTGATCAGTGCCGACACCCCGCAAGCGGAGCGCGACCGGTTAATCGGACAATTTCGCCGGCAGGCGCTGCGCTATGTGGTGAACGTGGCGGTGCTGACCACCGGCTTCGACGTCCCCCATGTGGATATGATCGCCATCTTGCGGCCCACCGAATCCGTCGGATTGTATCAGCAGATCGTCGGGCGTGGCCTGCGGCTGTATCCCGGCAAAACCCAATGTCTGATCCTGGATTACGCCGGCAATGGCCACGATGTGTTCTCGCCGGAGGTCGGTCAGCCCAAACCTCAGGGTAGCGGCGCGCCGGTGCAGGTATTCTGCCCCATGTGCGGTTTCGCCAATGTGTTTTGGGGTAAAACGTCCGCCGACGGCGAGGTGATCGAGCATTACGGCCGCCGTTGCCAAGGGTGGGAAGAGAATGAAAGCGGCGAACGCAGGCAATGCGATTTCCGATTTCGCTTTAAAATCTGCCCGGATTGCGGCGCCGAAAATGATATCGCCGCCAGGCGCTGCCACGAATGCGACAACCTCCTGGTGGATCCCGACGACATGCTCAAAGCGGCGCTCCGGCTGAAAGATGCGCTGGTGCTGCGCTGTAGCGGCATGAGCATGGTGGACGGCCGGGATGAAAAAGGCGAATGGCTACGGGTCACCTACCATGACGAGGACGGGGCCGAGGTAACCGAACGGTTCAGACTGCATACGCCCCCTCAGCGACGGGTGTTCGAGCACCGTTTTTTGCGGTTGCACCAGCGAGCGCCGGGCGTGCCGTTCCCCTGGGATCGCGCCGCCGATATCACGGCGGCGCTTGCGCTGCTGCGCGCGCCGGATTTTGTCGTTGCCCGGCGCCAAGGCCCCTTTTGGCAGGTGCGCGAAAAAATTTTTGATTACCAGGGCCGCTTTCGTCTGGCCAATGAATTGCGCGGCTAAAGGGGATTTATTTGCTCCGGGGGGGATATTCCGGTAGAATTCCGCCCGCTTTCGTCTAAAGCACGTCTATCCAACCTGCTGCTGGGTCGCCTGTAGCGGGGT
>JAATGH010000399.1 GCA_015654745.1 Enterobacterales bacterium | reverse complement strand
GGCATGCCGTTGTGCCTGATACAATCGAGCATGGCCGCAGTATCAAACGTATCGACGTAATAGACGCCGTCAAACAGCTGCAAATCGATGCCATGACAAAAATGGCTTTCGTTGAGGTAGCGGGAGGTGAACAGCACGGGTGATAAGCCTCGACGCCGAATGTCGTTTATCACCGAGCATTCAATTTCCCGGACTTCTATAAAAAGAAAAATGCTCATCAAAAACTCTCCATTAACGCGACATCAACTGGGCTACGTCTTATAATGTTATGCGCCGAAATGTAAATAATACGGTTTGTAGGCTAATGATGCGGCGTTATATGGCCTGTTTGTTTCGTGCCATACTCACATCCTGTTCTCCGCGCAATGACGGCTTGGTTGGCGCCGTTTTTATGATATCCAGCTTCCGCTGGAATTGTTCCAACAATAGTTAAACCATTATTGGATAAACAATGTAAATAATAAAATATTGTTACTTATCAATTATTTAATTTAACAATATCTGTTAAGTTTAATTAAGATTTCGCGATTTTAAACGTTATTTACATCATCAAAACCAGCTGATAAATAACAATTTCCGTTAATTTTGTTGAACGATTTTACTTATTACGTCAATGCGTTCCATTAACCACTAATAAGCCTGTAAAGGGCGATGCTGTCGAGGTTTTCGCCGCGCCGCCGCGGCTAGAATAAACATTACCCTTGCGAAATACCCTTTCTCACCTCAATCACCCTGAGGTGGCCCGACAGGCAATCGCCCGGCTTATTTCACCAGCGGTAGGTCTATATACCAAAAAATCACTTAAGCTATGTCACATTTATGAATAATATAGGCGCTTGTCTGTTTAGGCTGCGGGCGCCCGATTTCCAATAACCCGATTTCCAGTAAAAGGTTAAGCAATGACATACGCGATTCGAGTGCAGGTTTCTCCTGATAACTATTTTTCATTTCCTAATGCCATCGGGCAATTGTCCACATTTTATCCGGCCGATGTGCTGGAAAGCGCGGTATGGATCCATGGTCATCGCGCCCTGGCCGCCGCGCGAGCCTATCTACCCGCGGAATTCGACGCGCCGGGCGCGGTGCGTTTAGGCTTTGGCGGACACTGCAGCGAGACGGCGGTGGCGGACTTGGTCCGGCAGGCTGGCGCTGATCGTCGAGTGGTGATCGGCATTGGCGGGGGAGCCGTGCTTGATACCGCTAAAGTGGTGGCGCGCCGGCTGGGGTTACCGCTGGTGGCGATCCCCACTATTGCCGCGACCTGCGCCGCCTGGACGCCGCTGTCGGTATGGTACGACGATGCGGGACGGGCGCTGCGTTTCGAGATTTTCCCCGATGCCAACCATTTGGTGCTGGTGGAGCCGCGGATCATGCTGGCGGCGCCCAAAGCCTATTTACTGGCGGGGATTGGCGACACGCTGGCGAAATGGTATGAGGCGGTAGTCCTCAGCCCACAGCCGGAAAAACTGCCGCTTACCGTGCGCTTGGGCTTACAAACCGCGCTCTCGGTGCGAGACGTGTTGCTAAACCAAAGCGCCGCGGCCCTGGCGGCAATCGATCGGGGTGAATTAAGCCAGGATTTCCTCGACGTGGTGGACGCTATTATCGCCGGCGGCGGCATGGTGGGCGGCCTTGGCGAACGTTACACCCGGGTGGCGGCCGCCCACGCGGTACATAACGGGCTTACCGCGCTGCCGGCCACCGCGCCGTTTTTACACGGTACCAAGGTGGCCTACGGCATCTTGGTACAATGCGCGCTGCTCGGACAGCACCAATGGCTGCGGGAACTGAGCAGCGTCTGGGAGGGGTTGGGGCTGCCCACCTCGCTGTCGGCGCTGGATGTGGATATCCATGACGATAGCGCCGTAGCGCGGCTGATAGCCCGGACCCTGCAGGCCGGCGAGTCCATCCATCTGGTGCCCATGGAGCTAAACGACGCCATCCTGCTGGCGGCCCTGCGCGAGGTGGAGCGGGTCGCCGGCGGAAAATAAGGCGTCAGGCGTTCAGATGAAGGGCGTGAAAGCGCAAATGGTCTTCAATAAAACTGGCGATAAAAAAATAGCTGTGGTCATAACCGGGCTGCATGCGCAAGGTCAGCGGCCAGTTTTTCCTCAGCGCCAGTTCGGCTAATTTTTCCGGCTGCAGCTGCTCGCCCAAAAACGGATCGGCATCGCCTTGATCGATAAGGATCGGCAGCGGCCTGGCCGCGTCGCCGGCGAGCAGATGGCAGGTATCAAAGGGTAGCCCTACCAGCGGGTCGTCACCAAGATACCGACTGAATGCCTTTTGTCCCCATGGTACCTCGGTAGGGTTAACAATGGGCGCGAACGCCGAAGCGGAACGAAAACGGCCGGGGTGGCGCAGGGCCAGCATCAGCGCGCCGTGGCCACCCATGGAATGGCCCATAATCGCCTCCCGGCCGCTGTTCGGGTACTGTCGCGCCACCAGCGCCGGCAGCTCGGTGGCCACATAATCAAACATGTTATAGCTACCGGACCACGGCGGTTGGGTCGCATTAATATAAAATCCCGCGCCCTGGCCCACATCATAGGCCTCGTCATCCGGCGCCTGCGCGCCGCGCGGGCTGGTATCGGGCATCACCAGCATCAGGTTGAGCTCGGCCGCCACCCGTTGGGCCCCGGACTTCAAGGTGAAGTTCTCGTCATTACAGGTCAGGCCCGAGAGCCAATAAACCACATGGGGCGGGGTCGCGTGGCGAGCCGGCTCCGGCAGGAACAGGCTATAGGTCATTGGCACGCCGGTGCTGACGGAAAGGTGGCGATAACGGCATTGCCGGCCGCCAAATAATCGGTGCTGGTCAATACATTCCGGTAGTTGTTCTGTTAGATCCATGACTCGTCTCCAGTTTTTTGCCTGTCATCTTTCAAGCCGCAGGGGGCGCTGGCCGCGTTCTCTCTGTTCTTTATCGTACCGCGTAGCGCCGGAATATGTCACTCTGCCCGGTTTCCATTGAATATGTAATAGTATCACTGGATAATGCTCTCTCGCTCCACTAGAGTGGAGGCGCATCTTGACGCCATGAGATCAAGAGCGGATCGACCTGCCGGAGAAAATAAATGGTATCGCTGAGTACAGAAGCCGCACAAGTGCACGAGGCCCTGGTGGCGCGTGGCCTCGAAACGCCGCTGCGGGGCGTGGTATTGGATCGGGAAACCCGTAAGCGCCGCATCGCCGAACATATGACCGAAATCATGAACTTGCTTAACCTCGATTTAAGCGACGATAGCCTGGCCGAGACGCCCCATCGCATCGCTAAAATGTATGTCGACGAAATTTTTTCCGGTCTGGATTACAATAATTTTCCTAAAATCACCGTCATTCAAAATAAAATGAAGGTGGATGAAATGGTGACGGTGCGGGAAATCACCTTGACCAGCACCTGCGAACACCATTTCGTGATTATCGACGGCAAGGCCACCGTGGCGTATATCCCCAAAGATAAAGTCATCGGCTTATCAAAAATCAATCGTATCGTGCAATTCTTTGCTCAACGTCCCCAGGTTCAGGAGCGTTTGACCCAGCAAATTCTGGTCGCGCTGCAAACCCTGCTCGGCACCGTCAACGTGGCGGTGTGCATTGATGCGGTGCATTATTGCGTTAAGGCGCGCGGCGTTCGCGACGCCACCAGCGCCACCACTACCACGTCGCTGGGTGGGCTGTTTAAATCCAGCCAGAATACCCGCCAGGAATTTTTACGTGCCGTACGCCATAGTCACGGCTAAACGGGCGCAATCCAACAATATACCTGGCGCCAGGCGCCCTTAGACGGAGCATAGGCGATATGCGCGAGCGCATCGTGATGTTGGACTGCGCACGGGGGATGGCGATTCTCGGCATCCTGCTGATGAATATCACCGCTTTCGGCCTGCCCAAGGCGGCCTACCTCAACCCGGCGTTCATGGGGGCGCCCAGCGTTGCCGACGCCTGGTCCTGGGCGTTAATGGATCTGGTGGCGCAGGTGAAATTCCTGACTCTGTTTGCGCTATTGTTTGGCGCCGGCCTGCAGATGCTCCTGCCGCGGGGCGGCCGCTGGATTCGTTCCCGCCTGCTCTGGCTAATGGCCATCGGCCTGATTCACGGCATATTTTTCTGGGACGGCGATATTCTGTTCGACTACGGACTGATAGGATTGGTCTGCCTTGGGGTGATTCAACGCGCCCAGGAGCCGCGGCGCCTGATTCACACCGGCATTGCCCTCTACATCATCGGTTTGGGCATCCTGCTGCTCATGCAGTGGCTGCTGGCAAGCGGATCCCCAGGCCGATTCTGGTCGCCGAGCGTGGCGGACCGCATCTATGAATACTATTGGCAGACCACCGGCGGGCCGGAAGCCTGGCGGATGCGTCTAGAACTGCTGCGGTCGGGATTCTTATCTTTGGCGGCGCAGTACGGCTGGCTGCTGGGCGGCGCAATGTTCATCGGCGCCGGGCTGATGCGTTCGGGCTGGCTGGCCGGCGCCAGACCAGCGGCTCATTACCGGAAAATGGCCGCCATACTGATTCCGCTTGGACTGATCCTGAATCTACCTGGCATCGTGGTGCAGTGGCGCACCGGTTGGGATTACCGCTGGTGCGCATTTGCCTTACAGATCCCGCGTGAGCTGGGCGCGCCTTTCCAGGCGCTGGGATACGTGGCCCTGTGCTATGGTTTCTGGCCGGCGCTGGCGCCTCTGCGCATCACCCGTTATATCAGTAACGTCGGGCGCATGGCGCTGAGCAATTATTTACTGCAAACCCTGATCTGCACCCTGTTATTTAATCAACTTGGCCTGTTCATGGCCTACGATCGCACCACGCTACTCTGGTTTGTGCCGCTGATTTGGCTGGCGAATATCCTATTTTCGTCTCTTTGGCTGCGGGTATTCCGCCAGGGGCCGATGGAATGGGTTTGGCGCCGTCTGACCGCGCTAACGGCCGGCGGCGTTTAGCCAAGCCACCGCGCGACCCTGGCTATGGCGCGTCATTGCGCAGATACGCCATAGCATTTATCGTTAAAAAAAACGGATTAATGTCCCAAGCATGACCGGCCTTAAGGTTGCGCTAAGATAATCGTGGTTTAATGAAAGAATTGTTTCAACGAGTTATTACCGCATGCCATCACATTTTATCAAGACTCTGCCACGCCCATCGGTCAGCCCTTGGTTGTTCAATATCATCGCTGCACTGTTAATCACAATTGTTCAAAATGTGGTCTATTTCCGCAAGGTTTTGCAATTGGTAGATGTGTCCATCGGCCATAATCTTCTGTTTGTCGCCAGTATGCCGGTGACGCTGTTAGTCGGGCTGAATTTGATATTCAGTCTGATCTTGCTGCCTTATATTCGCAAACCCATCGTCATATTTTTATTGGTTATCGATGCCTTTGCCCAATATTTTATGCAGTCTTACGGGGTATTGATCGATCGCGGCATGATCCAGAATGCCGTAGATACCACCCCGACGGAAACCTTGGCCCTGATCACGCCGGAACTGGGCTGGTATCTCCTTCTCAGCGGCCTGTTGCCCTCGCTGCTGATACTCTGGATTAAAGTCAAACCGGTCAATCTCACCTGGCAAAACATTGGATACCATATACTCAATATTCTGATATCGATATTGGTTGTCGTCCTGGTCGCCACCTTCTATTACAAAGACTATGCATCGTTGATGAGAAACAACCAGCAGTTAATCAAAAACCTGGTTCCCACCAATATGTTTATCGGCAGTTACTCCTACTATAAGCATAACTACCTCAAGAAACGGGTATTCACCCCCATCGGCCTGGATGCGCATCAAGTCGCCGCGGTTCACGACAATGGTAAAAAAAACCTGGTTATTCTGGTGGTCGGCGAGACGACGCGCGCGCAGAATTTTGCCCTGGGTGGCTACGGCCAGCCCACGACGCCTCGCCTGGCGGCGGATAACGTGATCTATTTTCCTGATACCACTTCCTGCGGGACCGCGACGGCGGTATCGGTGCCGTGCATGTTTTCCAATATGCCGCGCAGCCATTATGACGGCGATACTGCCGACAGCCAGGATAACGTGCTGGACATCCTGCAACGGGCCAATGTTGACGTGCTGTGGCGGGAAAACGACGGCGGCTGCAAAGACGTTTGCCTGCGCGTGCCCACTGACGATCTCAGCCATTGGCAACTGCCGGAATTATGTTCGGCCGGCGTGTGCCTGGACGAGGCGCTGCTGCGCAATCTCGACCATTATATTGATGAGCGCACCAAAGACACGGTAATTGTATTGCATAGCATTGGCAGCCATGGTCCAACCTATTATCAGCGTTACCCTAAGGGAATGGCCGCGTTTAGCCCGACCTGCGACAGTAACGAAATACAGAATTGTTCAAATCAGGCGTTGGTGAATACCTACGACAACACTATTGTCTATATTGATGACATGCTTGATAAGACCATCAAGATGCTGCAAGCTCATGGTGACAAATTTAATACCGCCATGGTCTATCTTTCCGACCATGGGGAATCGCTTGGGGAAAACGGACTCTATTTACACGGCATGCCTTATGCGGTCGCGCCGGCGCAGCAAACCCACATACCGATGGTGATGTGGCTCTCGCCGGACTATATCAAAGCCCATGGCGTGCATGAGGGCTGTGTAAAAGAGAGGGCGGGCAGACTGCCGTACTCACAGGATAATCTCTTCTCAACCCTGCTTGGGCTGTTTAATGTCGGCACGCAACTTTATCAACCGGAACTGGATGTTTTCCAACCTTGCCGGGATCCGCAGCAATGAAAATACTCATCACTGAAGACGATAAATTATTACAGGAAGGCCTATTGCTGGCATTGCAACAGGAGGGGTATGCCGCCGACTGCGCGGTCAATCTTCGTCAGGCGGAAAATTTTATCAATAGCACCGACTACAGCCTGGTGATCCTCGATCTGGGGCTGCCGGATGGGGACGGCATGACGCTGCTCAATCAGTGGCGTAAAGACGGCAATGACGTGCCGGTGCTGATTCTTACCGCTCGCGACGGCATTGAGGAGCGGGTGCGCGGCCTCAATCTGGGCGCCGACGACTATTTGACCAAACCCTTTGCTCTGTCGGAACTGCTGGCCAGGGTGCGGGCAATTATACGTCGCCACCAAGGGGTCAGTAATAATCTTATCTGGGTCGACAATATTTCGCTGGATCTCACCAGCCATGAGGTCACGGTGGACGGCAAAATAATCGAACTTACGCCAAAGGAGTTCGCCATTCTATCCCGATTGATGCTGCGGGCCGGACACCGCATTCACCGTGAAATATTGCATCAGGATCTGTATAACTGGGATGACGATCCGTCGTCGAATTCGCTGGAGGTCCATGTACACAATCTGCGGCAAAAAATTGGCAAGGATCGCATTCGCACGCTACGCGGCTTTGGTTATCTGATGACCAAAGAGAAAACCGAGCAACCATGAAAACCGCGGCTTCCGGCCCGATGACCAGCATTCGCTGGCGTCTTATCGTGGTACTGGGCATTATTTTGCTCTGCTGCCAGTTTATCACCGTCATCTGGCTATGGCATGAGAGCAAGGAGCAAATCGATTTGCTGGTAAACCGCGCCTTGGCGGAAAGTGTGCGCAACGATCATGTGAACCAGGAGATTAGGGAAGCCATCGCCGCGCTCAGCGTACCGGCGCTGATGATGATCATCGTCACCCTGTTCTTTTGTTTCCAGGCGGTAAACTGGATCACCCAGCCTCTGTCGCGCTTGCAGGATGCGCTGCGCGCCCGTAGCGCCGAAAATTTCGAACCGCTGCCGGAGCAGGGCAATGTGCTGGAAGTCATTGCCGTCACCCGCAGTCTCAACCAGTTATTAACCCGTCTGAACAACACGCTGCAACAAGACCGGCAATTTACCTCAGACGTGGCCCATGAGCTGCGTACCCCGCTGGCGGGCATCCGTTTACACCTGGAATTACAGGAAAAGCAATATGGCACCAACAACCAGCCGTTGATCGAGCGCGTGGACAATATGTCCTTTACCGTTGAACAGTTGCTGATGCTGGCGCGTATCCGCCACGATTTTTCCTCCGGCCATTATCAGCACGTGAACATCGGCCAGGACGTGATCCTGCCGCTGCGGGCGGAATTGGTGCAAATGGTCATTCCGCGCGGGCAAACGCTACGCTGGCATCTGCCGACCGAGGACATTGTGATTCGCGGCGATGCGGTGCTGATGCGTCTGTTGCTGCGCAATCTGGTGGAAAATGCCCATCGTTACAGCCCCGCCGGCAGTGCGATTGATGTGCAACTGCTGCGGGACGAAGAGCACGGCATTTTGTTACAGGTGCTCGATGAAGGGCCGGGAATCGACCCGAATAAGGCGGTTGACCTCACCAAGGCATTTGTGCGCATGGACCAACGCTATAACGGCATTGGCCTGGGCTTAAGCATCGTAACCCGCATCGCGCAATTGCATAATAGCCAATTCGAGCTGGTTAACCGGGCCGATCGCTCCGGCACCATTGCCCGCCTCCTGTTCGGCAATGAAGAGTAAAGCGGCGGCTCGTACCGCCGCGCCGATTCCCAACGCGTCCACTCCCACGGTGTTCATGTCCCGCCCTTGATTCAGCCCTCGCGGCTGAACGATACCCGGTCCGGCCAAAAATCACGTTCTCGCATGTAACCGCTTCCGGTCCTGTGAGCTAATTCACGCCGCTTCGCTATCGAAACGGTTAGGATAACGCCATATGTTTCAAAAGTGTTATGCATCCAGGGGATGAGATGATCACTATCCGTGATGTGGCGCGATTGGCGGGGGTCTCGGTGGCTACCGTGTCGCGAGTATTAAACGACAGCGCCATTGCCAGCAAGGAAGCGCGCGATCGTGTCAATCAGGCGGTAAAAACGCTGGGGTACCGGCCCAATGCCAACGCTCAGGCGTTGGCCACGCAAATCAGCGACACCATCGGCGTCGTGGTGATGGACGTATCCGACCCTTTTTTCGGCGCGCTGGTCAAAGCCGTGGATACCGTGGCCCAGCGCCACAAAAAAAACGTGCTGATCAGCAACAGTTACCATCAGGCCGACCAGGAACGCCACGCCATCGAGGTGCTGATTCGCCAGCGCTGCAGCGCCCTGGTGGTGCATGCGAAAATTCTCTCCGATGAAGAAATGATACCGTTCATGGATCGCGAGCCGGGCATGGTGCTGATCAACCGGATTCTACCGGGTTACGAGCACCGCTGCGTCGGTCTGGACAACGTCAGCGGCGCGCTGATGGCCACCCGGACCCTGGTAAAACAAGGACATAGGCAGGTAGGTTATATCGGCTCCAACCATCCTATCGACGACGAGCGCCAGCGCCGCCAGGGCTATTTGCAGGCCATGGGGGAAGTCGGCGTCGTTCCGCCGCAAAGCTGGCAAGCGTTCTCCACTCCGGATTTACGGGGTGGAGAAGAGGCGATGGTGGAGCTCCTGGGACGCAATCAGCACCTGTCCGCCCTGTTTATCTATAATGACGCCATGGCGGTAGGGGCGCTGGCCACCCTTAAGGAAAACGGGATTACCGTGCCGACCCAATTTTCCGTGGTGGGGTTCGACGATTTGCCGATCTCCCGTTACACCAGTCCCAATCTCACCACCGTGCGTTATCCTATCTTCGCTATGGCGGTCGCCGCCACCGAACTGGCGCTGCTGGGCACCGCCAGGCAGCTCGACGAACGGCAGACCCATTTGTTTATGCCGACGCTGGTGCGACGGCATTCGGTGGCCGGATGGAAAAGTGTGGCGGCGATCGCTTCGCCGTCAGAAGACCAGATGTAACCGTTTCCAAACTGTGAGAATATTCACAGATTCTTAACAATGATACCTTTATGCTAGCGTTGTTTTCCCTCCGGTACTTTTACCCGTATCCGGCCCGGGGCATGAAATTGTTAATTCACGGCATGGTTTTTTATATTAAGTCGGCTTTGCCGGTGACATTTGTAAAGGGAAATACGTTCCACCAGGGAAGGGATTTGTCCGTCTTAGAGTAACCCTACATAAATTCCGGAGAAACAAATGAATAAAAAATCATTCACCCTAACCGCTCTGGCTGCCGGTTTGCTGTTTTCCATTGCCGCCCAGGCCGCTGATACGCGCATCGGGGTAACCATCTATAAATACGACGATAACTTTATGTCGGTGCTGCGCAAAGCAATTGAAAAAGACGCCAAGGAAAGTAAAGGCGTGCAATTGCTGATGAACGATTCGCAAAATAACCAATCCACCCAGAATGACCAGGTCGACGTACTGATTGCCAAAGGGGTAAAAGCCCTGGCGATTAACCTGGTCGACCCTGCCGCTGCGCCGGCGGTGATCGACAAGGCCCGCAATAATAATATCCCGGTGGTTTTTTTCAATAAAGAACCTAGCCGTAAAGATTTAGACAGTTATGACAAAGCCTATTATGTGGGTACCGATTCTAAAGAGTCCGGCATTATCCAGGGCGAACTGATTGCCAAACATTGGAAAGCCCATCCGGAATGGGATCTGAATAAAGACGGCGTTATTCAATACGTGTTGCTGAAAGGCGAACCGGGTCATCCCGATGCCGAAGCCCGTACCAGCTACGTGATAAAAACCCTGGAAGGTCAGGAAAAGCTGAAAGTCCAGGTATTGCAGATGGATACCGCCATGTGGGATACCGCCCAGGCCAAGGATAAAACCGATGCGTGGTTCTCAGGCCCCAATGCCAATAAAATTGAAGTGGTGATCGCCAACAACGACGCCATGGCCATGGGCGCGGTGGAAGCGTTAAAAGCCCATAATAAGGCGTCTATTCCGGTGTTCGGCGTGGATGCGTTGCCCGAAGCCCTGGCGATGGTGAAATCCGGCGCCATGTCGGGCACGGTGTTGAATGATGCCGACAATCAGGCCAAGGCCACCTTTGATTTGGCGAAAAACCTGGCCGCGGGCAAACCGGCGGCGGAAGGCACCAAATGGAAACTGGAAAATAAAGTCGTGCGCATACCTTATGTTGGCGTCGATAAAGATAATTTAGCCCAATTTACCAAGAAATAATCCTTACTCCCCCCGTCGGTTAATATCGCGGGGGGATTTTATCTGCCTTATCCTAGCCGGGTATAACTATGGCCGACATTACGACCGAACAGCCTCGCGAGTGGTTGCTGGAAATGAACAATATCAGTAAGTCATTTCCTGGCGTCAAAGCGTTGGATAATGTGAACTTGAAAGTTCACCCTCATTCCATTCATGCATTAATGGGGGAAAACGGTGCGGGAAAATCCACGTTATTAAAGTGCTTGTTTGGTATCTATAATAAAGATTCCGGTAGTATTATTTTTCAGGGACGGGAAGTCGATTTTAAAAGCTCCAAGGAAGCGCTCGAACATGGCGTCTCCATGGTGCATCAGGAACTGAACCTGGTGTTGCAGCGCACCGTAATGGATAACATGTGGCTGGGTCGTTACCCTTTAAAAGGGTTTTTTGTCGATCATAAAAAAATGTATGCCGATACTAAAGCGATATTCGAAGAACTGGATATCAATATCGATCCCTACGACATCGTCGCCACGCTTTCCATTTCACAGATGCAGATGATCGAAATTGCCAAGGCATTTTCGTATAACGCCAAGATCGTGATTATGGACGAACCGACCTCGTCTTTAACCGAACGGGAAGTCAACCACCTGTTCAGTATTATCCGCAAGCTCAAAGCGCGCGGCTGCGGCATTGTCTACATTTCCCATAAGCTGGAGGAAATCTTCCAGTTGTGTGACGAAATCACCATCCTGCGCGACGGCCAATGGATTGCCACCCAGCAGGTGGAAGGGCTGACCATGGATCAGATCATCTCGATGATGGTGGGTCGTTCCTTGAGCCAGCGGTTCCCGGATCGCGTAGGCGAACCCGGCGAAGTGATCCTGGAAGTCAAGAATTTGACCTCGCTGCGGCAGCCGTCAATCCGCAATATCTCCTTTGATTTACGCAAAGGTGAAATCCTCGGCATTGCCGGGCTGGTGGGCGCCAGGCGTACCGATATCGTCGAAACCCTGTTTGGTATTCGGGAAAAGGTGACCGGCACCATTATCCTGCACGGCAAACCCATCAAAAATAATAGCGCCAACGAAGCGATCAACAACGGGTTTGCCCTGGTGACGGAGGAACGCCGCGCCACCGGTATTTACGCTTACCTGGACGTAGGGTTTAACTCGCTGATCGCCAATATCCGCAACTATAAAAACAAGATAGGGTTGCTGGACAATTCACGCATTAAAAGCGATATCCAATGGGTCATCGATTCCATGCGGGTAAAAACCCCCGGTCATCACACCAACATCGGTTCGCTGTCCGGCGGTAATCAGCAAAAGGTCATTATCGGACGTTGGTTATTAACCCAGCCGGAAATATTGCTGCTGGATGAACCGACGCGCGGAATAGACGTTGGCGCTAAGTTTGAAATTTACCAATTAATTACCGAGCTGGCGAAACGCGGTAAGGGCATAATTATTATTTCGTCCGAGATGCCGGAGTTACTGGGAATAACCGACCGGATATTGGTCATGAGCAACGGCCTGGTGGCGGGAATTGTGGAAACCAAACAGACGTCGCAAAACGAAATTTTACGTCTTGCTTCCGTGCATCTTTAATTTTTAAGGGTTCTTATTATGAATGCATTAAATAAGAAAAGCATGCTCACTTATTTAAAAGAGGGCGGCATTTATGTGGTGCTGTTGGTGTTGCTGGCGATTATTATTTTCCAAGACACCACTTTTTTAAGCTTAATCAATTTAAGTAATATCCTGACCCAATCCTCGGTACGCATCATTATCGCACTGGGCGTGGCCGGGCTGATTGTGACCCAAGGCACCGATCTGTCGGCGGGACGTCAGGTCGGGCTGGCGGCGGTGGTCTCGGCGACCCTATTGCAGTCCATGGATAACGTAAATAAGGTTTTCCCCGACATGCACACGCTGCCGATCCCGGTGGTCATCCTGACGGTATGCGCGATCGGCGCTTTTATCGGTTTAATCAATGGCGTGGTGATCGCCTATTTAAACGTGACGCCGTTTATTACCACCCTGGGCACCATGATCATTGTCTATGGCGTCAACTCGCTGTATTACGATATCGTCGGCGCGTCGCCGGTGGCCGGCTTTGATTCCCATTTTTCCACTTTTGCGCAGGGATTTCTGCGGTTCGGTGATTTTAAACTGTCCTATATCACCTTTTATGCGATATTCGCCATCCTGTTTGTTTGGGTGATTTGGACCAAAACCCGCTTCGGCAAAAATATCTTCGCCATCGGCGGCAATCCGGAAGCCGCCAAGGTCTCCGGCGTTAACGTACCCTTAAATCTGATCATGATTTATGCCCTGTCCGGCGTTTTTTATCCATTTGGC
>JAATGH010000456.1 GCA_015654745.1 Enterobacterales bacterium | reverse complement strand
GCCGCCAGTAAAAACAGCCACTCGAAGATTTCCACTCCGCAACCCAGGGTGTCGCCGGTTTGTCCACCCAGAACGGCGTTGATCCTGGCGCGATAACCAAAGGCGAGCGCCAACACGATGAGCGCGGCGGCGGCACCATGGACACCGGCAAACAGCAACGTCAACAGGAAGCCGAGTAGTAACGTGACCGCAAAGTGGTGGCCGCTAATCTGGCCAATATACACATTGCCCAGCCCGCTCTCACGGGCGTACCGTTGGTGATACATCAACAGGCTAATCAGCGCGCGACTTAGGCAGGGAGCGGCGATAATATAAGGGATAGCGCCGCCGGGAACGGCGCTAAGCGCCACGATAGCCGCCAGGCGCAGCCCGATGGCGAAGATCATCGCCAAGGCGCCATTGGTGCCGATACGGCTATCGCGCATGATCTCCAGCATCCGATCGCGCTGGCGGGCGGAAAAAATGCCATCGCAGGTATCCGCTAGACCATCAAGATGGAATGCGCCGGTCACCAAGGCATTGGCCACAACCGTAAGCAACGCGGCAAGGGGCGTACCGAATACCGGCTGCGCCCCGGCGAACACCATGGCGCAGATCGCCCCGACCACTAAACCCACCATGGGTAGCCATATGACGCCCTGGGCATAGCTATTGAGCGGAAGATCCGCCGTCCAGCGCGCGGGTACCGGCAGCCGGGTCAAAAACTGCAGCGCCGCCAAAAACTGTTTCATTGCGCGACTCCACGCTCATCATGGCCTTTGATATGTACCGGAATACCGGAGACCACCAGCCAAACATCGGTGGCGGCGGCGGCCAGGCGCTGGTTAATCCGACCGGCAATATCGCGAAACCGCCGCGCCAGCAGGTTCTCCGGCACAATGCCCATACCCAATTCGTTCGTGACCAGGATCACCGGGCAAGGCACCTCGGCGCAAGCGGCCAGGAGCCGCTCGATCTGTTCAGCGATGTGCTGCTCTATGGCGGTGAAATCCATCTGCTCCGCCGGGGCATCCCCCGCGCGGTCGAATAACAGGTTAGTGATAAGGGTGGTCACGCACTCCAGCAGCACCGCGCTCACGTCTTGCGCATGGCTGAGAATTGCCCGATCGCAATCACGGTGCCCTTCCCAGGTCAGCCAGTGAGCGGGACGCTGTTTGCGGTGCTCCGCCACTCGCGCCGCCATTTCCGGATCGGTGACCTGCGAGGTGGCAATATACAGCACCGGGCCTTTATCCCGTTGCGCCAGGCGTTCGGCGAGACGGCTTTTGCCGCTGCGCGCGCCGCCGGTTATCAAAATCATGGTGCGGTTCCTTATGCGGTTTTGTTTAGGTTGCGCTCACCGCCTGCGCATGCTCGCGCATCAGGCGATACAGCAATGCAATGTCGATATGGGCGCGCATCTGGCTAGCCAGGGCGTCAAACGAGCGTTGTTTCCGCTCGCGCCAGCTCATGACCGGCGCATCCATCGGGCCCAGTCCACGACGTTCCCGCAATGCATTCAACAACGCACGGGTAAACAACGGATTGTCAAACAGTCCGTGAATATAACTGCCGGCCACGGTGCCGGCGGTATTGATGGCGCCATCCTCACGTTCCACGCCGGGCCTATCGCCGCGTGCGTGTTGGCGCACCAAACGGGCAAAGGGTTGGGCGCCTTCGCCAAGCGTGGTCTGGCCCATATGAATTTCGTAGCCGTTAAGCGGCATACCGCCGCCGGCGGCGAATACCCCCGCGGTCAGGGTCAGCACGCGGGCCTCCACTTGGGTGGTGGTTTTCAACGGCTCAAAGTGCGTCACACAATCCAGCAGACCCAGTCCATCGGTCTCCTCAATGCCGGATTCGACGCCGTCGGTAACCCGGCGCCCAAGCATCTGAAAGCCGCCACAGATACCGAGTATCGGCACACCTTGTTGATTTGCCTGGTGAATTTCACGGTCGATGCCATTATCGCGCAGATAGAGCAGATCGCCGAGCGTGTTCTTGCTACCGGGGATAATCAGCAGATCCGGCACGCCCAGGGATTCACCACGTTTAACATAACGTAGGCGTACGTCCGGCTGGAACGCCAGCGCGTTGAAATCCGAAAAATTGGCGATATGCGGCAGTTGCAATACCGCAACATCCAGCTCCCTGGCACCGCTTTGGCGGTATTTATCGCCCTGCAGCGCCACGCCGTCCTCATCTTCCATCGGTTCGTCGAACCACGGCATGACGCCGACCACCGGCACGCCGGTCAGCGCCTCGATTTGATTGATACCGGGTTGGAGCAGCGCCGGATCGCCGCGAAATTTGTTGATAATGACGCCCTTTACCCGCTGCTTTTCCTCCGGGCGCAGCAGCGCCAAGGTGCCATAAATCGCGGCAAATACCCCGCCCTTATCAATATCCGCCACCAACAAAACCGGTGCATCGGCCTGTTCGGCCATACCCATATTGACGATATCCCGATCGCGCAGGTTAATTTCCGCTGGGCTGCCGGCGCCTTCGAGCACCACAATATCCATCTCCGACGCCAGACTGCGGTACACTTCGCCCACGCGTTCACGTAACCGCGGTTTATAAAGGTGGTACTCCATGGCGTCCATATTGCACAACGCCTCACCCATTACGATGACCTGCGACTTGCGATCGCTGGTCGGCTTAAGCAGCACCGGATTCATACGCACATCGGGCTCGATACCCGCCGCTTCGGCTTGAAATACCTGCGCCCGACCCATTTCGGCGCCATCACGGGTGATCCAGGAGTTCAGCGCCATATTCTGCGCTTTGAACGGCGCGGTACGGTAACCATCCTGAGTAAAAATACGGCATAACCCGGCCACCAGCACGCTTTTTCCCACATCGGACGCGGTGCCCTGTAGCATGATTGATAACGTCATAACGGCATCTCCTGGGATTGTCCGATAATATCGAACAGTTCCTCTTCGGTCTTCACCAATGGCATTCCCAGCCGGGTATGGGCTTTAACCAGCCAAGGCTGGCTGAGTCCTGCGCGAGCCAACATGGCCGATTGCAAAAACACCTCCCGCTCGCTGCCTTGGGCCAGCAGCCGCCCTTGCGCCATAACGTAGATATAGTCGCAAATGTGGTAAATCAGATCGATATCGTGGCTGGCGATGATCACGTGGCGTCCTTGATCGCTGATACGCTTGATAATATCAATCATCGCCGTGCGACCTTGGGGATCGAGCCCGGCGGTGGGTTCGTCCAGCAGCAGATAGTCAGATTCCATCACCAGTGCGCCGGCAATGGCCACCCGTTTTTTCTGACCATGACTGAGATACTGGATTGGCCGGTGCCGGAAGGCCCCTGCCCCCACCAGCGCCAGAGCCTGCTCCAGGCGGCCTTGAATCACCGACTCCGCGATCCCGAGATTGCGCAGGGCAAACGCGATATCGTTATCGATATCGGTATAAAACAGCTGGTGATCCGGCTCCTGAAATACCAACACCAGCCGCTGGCGTAGCGCCAGTAAACTGTTCTTGTCATAACGCAGCGGCTCGCCTTGCCAGAGTACCCTGCCGCTTTGTGGCCGCTGCAGGCCCAGCAGATTCATAAACAAGGTCGATTTTCCACAGCCATTGGCGCCAATAAGCCCGGTAACATGGCCTCGGCTAAAATCGAGGGTCAGATCGCACAACGCCGGCTGATCCTGCTGCCAAGAGAAATAGAGCGCCTCGGTTGCTAACATGTGATGCTCCTTATAGATGGAACTCGCCCTGATACAACTTCACCTCGAGCGCTATCGACATCTCACGATAGCGGGTCATGACCCGCAGCATTAACATTCCCACCAGCATCGCCAGCGAATGGTACCCGGTGCGCAATGTGCGATAACCAAAACGCAGAGATTGTGCTTGCCGAATCGCCATTGCCTCGTCAATAAAAATAAAGATAAAGCGATAGCAGAGCAGCGTATGTTCAATTAATAGGCGGGGAAGATGGCAACGTTTGAGGATGTGAACGATCTGGGTAAAGGGAGTGCTCAATACAAATAAATACGTGGCGGCCAGCGCGGTCATGCTGCGCCACATAGCTTGATTGGCTAATAGCAGCCCATGCCGATCCAGGCCAAAAAACACGCCGCCCAGACGTACGCTATACAACATTCCGTCGGCGGTCCAGGCAAACGAGAGCGCAATACTGAGCAGGCTCACCGCCAAAAATCCCAGCGGCAGGCTAAGCCAGCGCAGGTAACGACCAAACCGAATGCGGGCCACATAGCAGGTCAGCGGCATCAACCCCAGAAGCGTTGGACACTGATAGCGCGGCGAGGTCAGCAGGGCGATACCGAGCAATACCATATAGAGTACGAATTTCAGCATGGGATCGCGGTTATGCCATCGGTTTTGCCAGGCCAGGCGATCAATTTCCAGCATGACGGCCATACCGAATACGTTTAGCGCCGGTGGGTTTCGCGTTACCCGCCCCCGGACGACGGCCCTCCCGCCCCCGATAATAGCCCAAAATATAAAAGATCACCGCCGTGCCCAACGATCCTTGCAGCGTAAACAGTAGACTTTCAATTTCACTGCTGGCTGGCTCATAGAGAGGGGAAAACCAGGGTTTATAACCAGGCGCAATGCTCGCCACCAGGCTCTCCGCTTCATTGTCGGATCCGCCATAACTGCCGCCATGATTGATAAAAAACGGCATAACCATCAGCATCACCACCAACGCAAGCAATATCAGCATTTTTTTCATATTACAAACTCCCCGCGCTAATCAGCTGCCGTTTGGTTAACTGGTCATAGATCATTACCGTTAGCAACCCTTCGGCAATGGCGATAGGTATTTGCGTCAGGCAAAACACCCCCATGAATTTCAACGCCGAGGCGGTAAATCCAAAGGTAGGATCGGGGAACGCCAGGCCCAGTTGAAGCGAGGTCACCATATAAGTGGAAAGATCGGCCAACGTCGCGCAGAGAAATACCGCCACATCGCGCCGTAGCCCGAGACGTAACGCCAGGCGCCATACCACGTAACCAACCATCGGCCCGACCACCGCCATGGAAATGGCATTGGCCCCGAGGGTAGTCAGGCCGCCGTGGGCCAATAGCAGCGCCTGGAACAACAGTACCACCGCGCCCAAAACCGACAGGACCCACGGACCGAACATGATGACCGCCAGCCCCACGCCGGTGGGATGGGAGCAGCTACCGGTCACAGAGGGGATTTTCAACGCCGACAAAACGAAGATAAACGCCCCGCACAGCGCCAGCAAAACCTTGCGGTTGCCATCCTCAGCCACAATGTGCTTCATGCGGGTCAGCCCTATAGCCAGGCAGGGCAAAAACAGTAGCCACCAGGTCAATGCCCATAGCGGCGGTAAAAAACCTTCCATAATATGCATAGCGTAAGCATCCTGCGGTACCATCAGCAACAACATCGTCATGCCGGCCGCGCAGGCGGAAACACCCTTCCCCACGTGTAGGTTCATTGGTCGATTCCTTGGTTAAAGGTTAAACAGAGATCTAGATCGTTGCCGGCGGCGCGCCAACTTTTGTTGACCACCACCGTGGAAAAATAGGGCAGCACCCGATCGGGCGGCACGTTATCCAGCAGAGTGAAACAGATTTCGTCCGGCAGCGAGGCGTTGGCCATCAGCAGGGCGTGCTGAATGAGCCCCAAGCGGCGCAGCAGTTGCTGGATCCGGGCGAACCGGCCATAGACCTTCATCAATACGATGCAGTCATGGGACAAAAGCGCCGTTTCCAGTGCGCTGTCGTCATCGGTACAGGCCATAACGGCCAGCGACTGGCTCTCCATGGCCAACGGCAATTGGGCGCGTGCGGCAATGCAGGCAAAAGAGGTGACGCCGGGGATAATATCGATGGGAACACGGCCGCGCAGACGCGCCAGCAAAAATACCCAGGTGCTGTAAAGCATGGCGTCGCCCAGCGTGATAAACCCGACCTGCAGCCCTTGTTCCACGTCGGCGGCCATTTCTTGTGCCACAGTATCCCAGACCATACCTTTTTCATCGGCATCCTGGCTCATGGGAAAATGTCGCGATTTCACCCTGGTTGCGGCACCCAGATATTCACGGACAATACTCAGCGACAGACTATCGCCACCTTTGCGCCCCGCCGGCGCGTAGAGCACATTCAGTTGCCCCAGGATGCGCGCACCGCGCACGGTGATCAGATCCGCCGCGCCAGGACCGGTGCCGATCGCGTAAAGTTTGCCGTTCATACCGCCACCTCCGTGCCGATGCGCTCTGAGAGGTGATCGACAAACAATTGCTGAATTAAGGGATTTTCTCCCAACCCCCGCACCCAGCACTGGCATTCATAGCCCGCGCGCTCTAGCTGGCTGCGCCAGGAGGAGGGCTGGGCCGACGCCATATCGTTAATCGCATGGTCGCCGGCGACCAGCATTAACGGCATTAAATGGACTTTCCGCACCCGCTGCGTGCGCAGCCGCTCAATCACGCCCGCCAGATCGGGATAACTTTCAACGGCGCCGATGGCCGCAGGGATCCGCCGCGCGGCCAGCATATGATCCAGGCAGGCATAGGCAGCGAACGCGGGATGGCTGGTGCCATGTCCCATAAAGACGACTCGTTCATCGTCCGCCAGCGGGGGCATTTGCGCTTGCAAAGCGGCAATCAGCCGCCCATAGTCCCGTTCGTCGTTTAGCAGGGGCGCGCCAATATGGAGCACGTCGAATCGTTCACGGAATAAAGCGGCCTGGTGCAGGATTTTTTCATATTCGTCGCCATTAATGATGTGCAACGACTGAATAGCTATATCCCGATAACCCTGTAACCAGAGTTTCTCCAGCGCCTGCTCCGGCGAATCGATAAACAGCCCGTCCCGCCGGGCCAGCTTGCGCATAATCATGCCGGAGGTGAAGGCGCGAAAGGGCATGCGATCGACAAAAGCGGCGGCCAATTGGTGCTCGCAGGCTTCAATATTGCGGATACGCGCTTCGGGATAGGACGTGCCAAAGCTAATGGTCAATAGCGCTTTTTTCATACAGAGTTCCTTAAAGACCGATTCGCCGACGCGCCGCCGGCACCAAGCCACTGGTCCAACCGACGCTCGAAGGCTTCCGGCGTGGCAATCACATCATCCCAGTGCATCTGCGGGCGACGAATCACCACGCAGGGGATATTCATTTCCAGGCAAGGCATGACCTTTTCCGTATAGCCACCTTCCCGGCCGGACTCCTTGGTGATCATGACCTGCGGACGGAACTGCCGATATAAGGCCAAATTAAGTTCATGGCTAAAGGGCCCGGTCATGGCAATCACCTGGTTGACGCCCAAGCCCAGCGTCGCGCATTCGGCCAGGATCCCGGCAAGGGGCAGTACGCGGGCAATCAGCGTTTTCCCAGGCAGCAATCGGACGTAATCGGCCAGTTGCTTACTGCCGGTGGTCAGCATAATGCGCTCTCCGAGGGAGAACGCCGTTTTGCAAGCCTGCTCCACGCTGTCGACCGGCAATAATAACGGGTGGCTGATAGCGGCAATATCGCTAGGCCGTTCATAGCGGGTTAACGGCAAACCCAACGTGGCGCAGGCCGCGGCCAGATTATGCGAAGCCAGCTCGGCATAGGGATGTGATGCATCGATAACCCAGCGGGCGGCGCGTAGCCAGCCGGCCATTGCCTCGGCGTCCATGCGCCCTACCTGCAGCTCGCCGCCCATATTCCCCGCCAGGGCCGCGCCGGTTGGCGTCGCCACTGACAGGCTGTAAGGCACTCCGCGCCGGGTTAGAGTCCGGCACAATACCAGTGCATCCGAGGTCCCTCCGAGAATATGAACCGGCATTCCTGGATGCGCCGGGCTGAGTGCGTTCATGGCCTGCCCTCGGCAAGCCGCCGGGTATCGGCCAGGTTGTTGTCACACCTAACGCGCTGTTTCATCATCGGGTTCTCTGGCTTCGCTAGCGTCGGCTATTTGGTAACCCCGGGGGGTTATCATGAATCCGTCGCGGCAGTAGGTCGCCTGATTGCCAACGATCACCAGGCAGGTCATATCTACCGGCTCAAAATCCATTTCGCCCAGGGTGGTCAACCATTTTTCCTGTTTCTTGCGCCCGGCGGCCCGCACCACCCCCACCGGGGTGGCGTCCGATTTATGGCGGCGCAGCAGCGCAAACGCCTTGGCAAGATGATCCGGCCGACCGTGGCTGCGGGGATTGTAAAAGCAGATCACAAAATCCGCCTCGGCCGCACAGAGAATCCGCCGCTCAATGACCGGCCACGGGGTCATCAGGTCGCTCAGGCTGATATGGCAAAAATCATGCATTAACGGCGCGCCAAGCAGCGCGGCGGCGGCGGTGCTTGAGGTCACGCCGGCGATTAGCCTAACCTCGACGTCCAGCCGCTGCTGGGTAATGAGCTCCAGGATTAAGCCGGCCATGCCGTAAATGCCGGCATCGCCGCTGCTGATCAGCGCCACCTTCTGGCCCCCAATCGCCAGATCAAGCGCCACCTGGCACCGTTCAATTTCTTTGCACATGCCGGTTTTAATCACCTGCTTTTCACCGGTCAGATGTTTGACTAAATGGGTATAGGTTTTGTAACCAACAATAATGTCGGCATCGCGAATGGCGTCAAGCGCCTCAAGGGTCATCGCGGCCTGGCTGCCCGGGCCGATACCGATCACATATAGCATCAGCAGGAAACTCCTAAAGTTATGGTCACACCCTGGGTACGCAGCGTGCCGCCGATCAGGCGACCGTTACTCATCAGCCAGGCCACGGGTTGGGAAACGCTGCCGATACCGACGATGCGTTTGACGAAATCCGACACCGGAAAATGGGCCGCGGCGGGTTTCAGAAGATCGACCGAAAAAATTTCAAAGGGTACACAGCATTGGTTAGCCAGATTTCGCAGCGCCGGCTCGTCACGTTTAATCGAGACGCTGCCAATGGCGCTTAGCGCCAACGGATCGATATGCAGGCCCGCCAACTGCTGGCTCAGTAAGCGCGCCACGGTGGACGGCGGCGTGTCGCGCTTACAGCCGATGCCGGCCACGACGCAGCGCGGCACGAGCTTATACACGGGTACCGGCACGTCCGGCACCTGATCATGTAAACTGACGTACAGCAACGCGTCCAATTCGGGCAGATCGTCCAGATCGGTCACCAGCACCAGCCCCCGTGTATCGCAATACTCCTCGGGCCAGCGCATTTTTACCGTGGCCAGCGAGGTTTGATCCCAATACAGGCCAATCCTGCCGCCGCAGATCAGCAATTGGTTGAGTTTTTTAACGTTCTGGCGAAAGTCGATCATGGTGGCATTTAACTGCTGGGCGAGAATATCCAACGCCGCCAGCTGATTGACGTCGGTAGCGGTGGTGATTACCGGTTCGGCGCCAATCAGCCCTGCGATATATCGGGTCAGGGCATTGGCGCCGCCCATATGCCCGGATAACAGGCTAATGGCATGGTGACCATGATCATCGATGACCACGACCGCCGGATCGCTGAATTTATCTTTGATCAACGGCGCGATCACCCGCACCGTCAGACCGGTGGCGCAAATAAAAATCAGCGCCGAATAGTCAGAGAATATTTCCGCCACCGTATGTGCCATGGTGCCATGGAAAGGTTCAAAACCCGGCTCCATCAGGCTTTGGCTGGTGAAACAGGTCATCGGCAGCAGCGCGGATAACCGTTTGGCCAGCGTGATGCCGCCCGGCGTCAGGCAAAACAACGCAATTGACTCAGGCTTGACGATATTCATGGGAAAATTCCGCGTGATAAAGTTGCGAGTAATGATATTCATCACCCAAGAATGCGCCCACCATGATCAGCGCCGTCTTACCGATGCCCGCCGCGCGCGCCAGACCGGCGATATTCGCCAGCGTGCCGCGCACGGTTTTTTCCTCCGGCCAGGTGGCCTTATAAATGACGGCGGCCGGCGTCTGGGCTGGATAACCTCCGTCGATCAACCGTTGCGCCACCCGCTCGATGGCCTGAACCGACAGAAAAATCGCCATAGAGGTGCGGTGTGCGGCAAAGGCTTCCAGCGATTCGAGCGCCGGCGTCGGCGTACGTCCTTCCATCCGGGTAATAATCAAGCTTTGCGCGACTTCCGGCACCGTGTACTCCACGCCCATGCGCGCCGCCGCGCCAAGAAAGGCGCTGACGCCCGGCACGGTGCTAAACCCGATATCCCGTTTACCCAGCTCTTCGATTTGCTCGCGAATGGAGCCATAGAGGGATAAATCCCCGGTTTGCAGACGCACCACCAACTTACCCTGGTCGATGCCCTGCGCCATATGGTCAATAATTTGCTGCAGATTCAGGCTAGCGCTGTCATAACAAGCCGCCTGCGGCTTGCAATACTCCAGCAAGGCGGGATTAATCAGTGAACCGGCATAGATCACCACATCCGCTTCACACAGCAGGCGGTAACCTTTTAACGTGATCAACTCCCGGTCACCCGGTCCTGCGCCGACAAACCAAACCAGTCGGTGGTCAAAGGGCTCTGTCATCGGTATTCTCCTTGCGACAGGAAATAATAAAAGCGGGATTGTTAGGTTTAAAATAATGTCCGCTGCCAAGCACGGTCAGGGTGGCAATCTGCAGTTGAATGCAGTCCACCCCGCTAAAACCTCCCTGGGCCAGGCATCGCAGCGCTTCGTTAAGGTTTTCCAACAAAATAAGGTTAATCACCAGGCGACCGCCGGGTAGCAGTAGTGAACCTGTCCAGTGGATAATCTCCGCCAGATTCCCGCCGCTGCCGCCGATGAAAATAGCGTCCGCTTGCTCGGGCATCGGCAACGGCGCCTCGCCGGCAACCACATCCACTCGGGTCAGATCGAAACGTGCGCAGTTTTGGCGAATCAACGCCAGTGCGTCGGGATTGCGTTCCACCGCCGCCACCCTGAGGCGCGGGTAGCGACATGCCGCCTCGATCGCTACGCTACCGGTGCCCGCGCCAACATCGACCAGCAGCCTGGCCTGGCTCAATTCCAGCCGTTCCAAGGCCACCAAGCGCACCTCGCGTTTGGTCATCGGCACCGGACCACGGATAAACTCTTCATCTCTCATCGAGGATCACCACCACATTCATCGCGTACTGCCGCGCAACCTGTTCGGGGGACAAACGCTGGATACGTTCGTCTGGGTAAGACAGGTTTTCACCAATAATCATGATCCGGCGCAGACCGCGCGCCAGAATTTGCTGAGCTATCTCATAAGGTCCGATCTTGCGATCGGTGACCATGGCCACCTTGGCGTGCTGGAAGATAAAATCAAAATCCGGCGACCGCCCGTGGCTACTGGTCAAGAAAACATCGTTCATCGAAAGCGCAAGACGAGAAAATAAGTATTGCGCCGCGCTGATGCCCGGCACGATGCTCAGCCGCGCGGGATCACACTGGCGACTCAAAAAATCGCCAATGCCATACAGCATGGGATCCCCGGAGGCCAGCACCACGATGGGTAACTCTGGGTGCTCGGTTAGCCAGGCCGCCAGCTGCGCCAGGGAGCCGTCGAGTTGCCGTTTCTCACCGGGAAACGCCGGGAAACAGTTCAACTGACGCGGACTACCGATCAGTACCGCGCAATGGTCAATCAGCCATTTGGCACGGGGTGCCAGGTAATCGACGTCCCCCGGTCCCAGGCCGACCACGCTGATATTGGCGCCATCCGCGGCAAAGTTCATCGGAAGGCCTCCGTTAATTCGGCCACCGGACGGCTGCTGCCCAGAACCTGCTGATCAAACGAAAACAGCAGCGCGTCGCAACGGGGCGGCCGGGCGGAAAAACGCAGCAGTTCCGACATGCGTTCCGCGACCCGCCGGGCGATAGCCGGATAAACCCGTTGCCAGCCGGCGGCGTCTATCAGTGCCATGGCCTCTTCTGTGGTCACGCACTCCGCTACCTGATGTATTAACTGACGCGGAGCGTCGCTTAAGGCCAGCCAGGCAATCAAGGTTTCCATGCGCCCGTCGGCAATATGACTATGGGTATGGAAGATCCCCGCCGCCACTTTTACCAATTTGCCGAAATGTCCTACCATGAGCACCTGCTCAAAACCCAGCCGCTCGGTCTCTTTGAGCATATAACCCACAAAGTTACTCATTGTGACAACGTAACGAGCATCGAGTTGCAACTGTTCTTGGACAAAGCGCTCGCCGTGATTACCGGGTACCAGAATCACGCGATTCATTCCTTCGGCCCGCTTCATGCCAAGCTCAAGCGACAGGGAGCTTTTCCAACTCTCTTCGGACATTGGCGTAACGATGCCGCTAGTGCCAATAATCGAAATGCCGCCAAGGATGCCCAAGCGGGCGTTGAAGGTTTTGCGCGCCCTGACTTCTCCCTCAGGCGCGAAAATTTCCACGTCCGCGCCGCGTTGCGGGCCTATTGCCTCGCGCACGGCGGTTTCGATCGTATGCCGGGGAGTTTTATTGATTGCCGCCGCGCCAATCTCCAACCCGATACCTTTGCGAGTGATACGTCCGACGCCAACGCCGCCGTCGATAATAATGGCGGTATCGGCACGCAGTCTTACCCGGGCAAAAATCATCATGCCGTGAGTAGCGTCAATATCATCGCCCCCGTCTTTACGAATCGCCGCCGTGGCCTCTCCGGGGCTGATGAGCGGCATCTCGACATTCAGATGCAGCGTTGCGCCGGAGGGGGTAACGATGGAGATATTATCGATGACCTGCTGGCGCAACAGCATCAAGGCGGCAACCTTGGCGGCACCGGTGGCACAGGATCCGGTGGTATAACCTTTGCGTAAGGCCTTGCCGTTATACCAAACCACGTCTTCCATTATTCCTCCCGCAGTTGGTAAAGAATGGCATTGACAATAGCGGCGGCAATATTGCTGCCGCCCTTGCGGCCTAGGGCGGCAATACAAGGCAGACGGCTTTGCGCCAGTGCCTGCTTGGATTCGCTGGCCCCCACAAATCCGACCGGTACGCCAATCACCGCTTCCGGCCGGGTCCCCTGCCCAGCGGCGCAATGTTCCAGCAGTCGAAACAGCGCGGTAGGGGCATTGCCAAACACATAAAGGCTCCTACCGGGCGCGTATATCGCCCGATCCACCGCCGCCATTGACCGGGTTATGCCAACGGCCCGCGCCTGCGCCGCCACCTCGGCGTCGCCAATAAAGCAGCGAATGTCGCAGCCCAATCGCGCCAAATCGGTTTTATTAATCCCGGAAAGTGCCATGGTGGTATCGGTATAGAGAGTGCAACCCTGGCGCAGAACCGCGGCAATACGCTGCGGCGCGTCGGGAGAAAAATGCAGGATATCCAGCCAGTCGAAATCCGCGCTGGTATGAATGGCGCGCAGAATAATGTTTTGCTGCCAAAGGTCGGCGAAGCGATAATCTGGCCGCTCCCGCGCAATAATCTCCCGGATAATTTCAAAACTGGCACGTTCGATTTGTTGTGGTTGCTTGATATAACTCATGCGCGATACCGCTCCGGGCATATGCCCTGTTAAATTAGGCCGGCCAGGCCGCCGGTGAGCAAGCACATCACCGCCAGCGTCAGGACGGAGGCCACATACATCAAACGAATGCTCGCGGTAATGTCGTCCAAGGCGATTTCACGCCTCGGCTCGCCAATCCACGGTTTATCCACCCGCATATTGAAATAATCGTTTGGGCCGCCCAGTTGGATACCCAGCGCGCCGGCCACCGTGGCTTCGGACCAGGCGCAGTTCGGACTTTTATGCTGATACCGATCGCGCCAACCGATGCGCCAGGCGTTGCGCGCATCCATGCCCAGCAATCCGGCGGCCAGCGCCAGCACGGCCCAACCCAGGCGTGCCGGCAACCAGTTGGCCAGATCGTCCATCCGCGCCGATACGCAGCCGATCGCCTGGTATTGCGGCGTACGATACCCCACCATGGAATCCAGGGTGTTCACCGCCTTATACGCCATAGCCAAGGGCACACCACCCACAAACAACCAGAACAGCGGAGCAATCACGCCGTCCACGGTATTTTCCGCCACGGTTTCCACCACTGCCCGCATCATTTGCGACCGCGACAGATTTTGCGTATCACGTCCGACAATGTAGGAGAGCTGCCGACGCGACGCGTCCAGACTGTCGGAGCGCAGTGCGTAATAGACTGCCATGGCCGCATCACGCAGGCTGCGGGTGGCCAGCAAGGTATAGGTTAACCAGGCCTGCCCCAGCCAGCTGGCCAGCGGATTGAAGGACAATAGCGCCATTACCGCGCTTACCGAGAGCCAGGTGCCGCCCACCACCACCACCCACAACGCGCCACCGCCTACATAGAGCGCACGCTGGCTGTGGCAAACCAGGCGAATCACGCGTTGAACGCCGGTAATCGCGTTGCCGATCCAACGCACCGGATGCGGCCAGTGCGGAGGGTCGCCCAACCATAAATCCAGTAAATAACCGGCGATCAGGGCGCTAAGCATCATAATTGTTCACACCCTTGATCCAGCCAGCGCCGTAATAAGGCCGGGCGTTGATAAAAATGCACGTGTAAATAGCTGGCAAGAATGTGGCCGCCACCATAGCCCCCCATCCACCGTTGTACCTGGCCATCGGCGTGGGTTTTGCTCAGACTAAACAGCGGGGTTTCGTCAGTGATATATTCGGAATGATGAAATTCGTGACCGCGCAATACCTCACCCCGTTCGGCCAGCAGGTTATCGCGCAGCGCTTCGGCCTCACAGTAGCCGAAACGCTTTAGCCCCGCGCTCATGCGGCTGACGCCGCTCAGCAGGCCCACCATGGGAAACGAGCAACCTTGCCGATCTTCCAGCGCGGAGCCAAGATACATTAGCCCTCCGCATTCGGCGTAAATAGCTGCGCCGCGTTGGCCGGCCCGCAGCAGCGACGCGCGCATGCGGCGATTACCCGCCAAACGCTCGGCAAACATTTCCGGGAAACCGCCGCCGATATACACCATTTCGCACGCAGGAAGTTCGTTGTCGGTGAGTGGGCTGAATGGGATGATGGTAACGCCGATATCCCGCAGAAGTTGCAGGTTATCGGGGTAATAAAAATGAAAGGCTTCATCTCGAGCCAGCGCCAGCCGCAGGCGAGGATAACGGATATTGGCCGGCAGCGAGGGAAGCCGCCCAGTGGTCGGCGTGCAGTCCGACAAGGCCAATAGCCGGTCGATATCAATATACTGCTCGACGCAGGCGGCCAGTTGATCCCATTGCGTCTGTAGACGATGGCTTTCCTGGGCCGGGATCAGGCCTAGGTGCCGGGAAGGCAGTTCCCAATCTTTTAGCGGCGGCAAGTAGCCCAACACCGGCAGATCGCAGTAGCGGGTAATGGCGGTTTTGATTAAATGATAATGGCGTTCAGTGGTCACGCGGTTAACGATAATTCCGGCGATATTCACCGCCGGGTCAAACAATTGAAAACCGAGCACCATGGCGGCGGCGGATGTTGAAACAGCCTTGCCGTCGATAATCAATATCACGGGTACGCCCAATAGCTTGGCCAGAGCGGCGCTGCTGCACGCCCCCTCACTTCCCAAACCATCATACAGACCCATCACGCCTTCGATAATACCGATATCGGCATCGGCCATATGTTGGCTAAATAAAGCGCACAGGGTGTCGGGGTGCAACATATAGGCATCAAGATTATGCGAGGCGATGCCGCTAACCGCTTGGTGCCAGCCGGTGTCGATATAGTCCGGTCCGCATTTAAACGGCTGTACCCGCTGGCCGCGCAGCGCCAGCGCGCGCAACAAACCAAGCGTCAGCAAGGTTTTTCCGGTACCGCTTTGTGCCCCGCCGATGAGAATCGCTTTCATCATAATCCCGTTATGCCTTGGATGGACGTACGGGATTGTCATAAGCAACGGCTATGGGTCGCATTCAGCCCAACGGCATTGTTAGGACAACCCACTTCCCACCGAAGGAGTTGTTGCCGAGCCTACTAAGCTGTGTTCCGCCATGGCATTGAGGCCATGGCGAGACACACCCCAGGCTACAGATTATCAGGCAGGTCTTCTGGCTGAGCGTCTTCCTCGTCCGGCCCTTCCCAATCAGGTTGCGTTGATCAGTGGTTACTCCGGAGTTGTCGGCATTACAGCAGCGGGGGCTGCGGAGGATTTTCACCTCCTTCCCTTACGGCCTTGCGGCGCGTTTAACCTGATAAAAGTAATATGGTTAATAATGTAAAGTATCTAACGGGAATATACCCCGGATTGGATCAAAAAAAATGCCCGCTAAAGATTATTTAATTGAAAAATATTGCTTGTCGATACCACTTTTTAGCGATGAACATCATATGACCCGTGTCGCCTAGGTCGTTGAAGCGCATTTTACCAAGCGCGGCGATAACATAAACTAAGAATGGTAAACTTATGGAAATGAGATCCCGATCGGTATGAAATACCTGACGGGTGAAAAAGACTGCATATTAGATTAATTTCGCGGCAGCGCCATATTTTTATTTACGCCGAAATCCGTCGATCCGAGATGCTGTTCACGATATGCCTGCGGGGTAATACGATAGGCTTGGCGGAACACTTTGCAAAAATAGCTGGCCTGGGAAAATCCAAGATTACGGGCGATGATGGCAATGGGCCAATCGCTTTGTTCGAGCATTTGCAGGGCGCTTTGCATTCGTCGTTGATTAACGTACGCATTAAAACCCACCCCCTGATACTTTTTGAATAATTTACTGAAATAGTAAGGACTTAGGTATACCATCGCCGCCAAATCCTCCAGGCGCAAATCCTCTGCATAATGGCTGTCGATGTAGCGAAGCGCCTTCTTCATTTTGCTGTCATGTTGGGATGGAATCGTCACGTGCCGTTCAGATGTAGCCGGAACATGTTCCTTAATTACCACGAAATCAAGCTGTTGCTCCAGATAGTTATCGACAATGATTTTTAATAAATCCGCGGCGGAGAGCAAACGGTCATAGTTAATGACCGGTATTTTTTCGAAATTTTCGGTAAATTGGAAAT
>JAATGH010000036.1 GCA_015654745.1 Enterobacterales bacterium | reverse complement strand
TTTTTTGTCAGTCGTCCGCGTTTCGCTGTGGTTCTGTCGCTCATCATTTTTGCCGCGGGCATCGTGGCGCTGCCGCTGTTGCCCATCGCGGAATATCCAGAGGTGGTACCGACCACCATTGTGGTCAAGACGACTTTTGCCGGGGCGGATCCGTCGGTTATCGCCGAAACGGTGGCCGCGCCAATTGAACAGGAAATAAACGGTGTCGAGGGGATGCTCTATCAATCTTCACAAGCTACCAGCGATGGCGCGTTAACGATTACGGTGACCTTTGCTCTGGGTACCGATGGCGATAAGGCGCAGGTGCTGGTGCAAAATCGCGTGGCCCAGGTCTTATCGCGCCTGCCGCCGGAAGTGCAGCGGGTTGGGGTTGTCACTAATAAATCCTCGCCCACGCTTATCGAAGTGGTTCACCTTACCTCCGATGATAGCCGTTACGATATGCTGTACCTGGCCAGCTACGCGCAATTGCATGTCAAAGATGCGCTAGCGCGCGCCTACGGAGTGGGTGAAGTGGACGTCTTTGGTCTTGGTCCTTATTCCATGCGGGTTTGGCTTGACCCTGAACAATTGGCAACGCGTTCCCTAACCGCCGGCGACGTGGTGGCGGCATTGCGTGAACAAAATGTTCAGGTCGCCGCTGGTCAGGTAGGCGGTACGCCTGCCACTCGCGAAGCGCAGTTTCAAATTTCGGTGATCGCGCAAGGGCGGTTGGCAAGTGAAGAGCAGTTCGGCGATATCATCCTGCGGGCCGATGGGCAGGGCAGAATGGTGCATCTGCGCGATGTGGCGCGTCTTGAACTGGGATCGGACAATTATTCACTACGCTCGTTGCTGGATAATCAGCCGGCGGTAGCGCTGGGCGTATTCCAGCGTCCAGGCACCAACGCCCTGCAGATGGCCGATAATGTGCGCACGACCATGGATCGGTTAGCCAAGGATTTTCCCCAAGGGGTAAAATACCAGATTGTCTACAACACTACCGGCTTCGTGCATCAGTCGATTAATGAAGTCGTGCATACCTTGCTGGAAGCCATTGTCCTGGTGGTGCTGGTGGTGATTTTGTTTCTGCAAAGCTGGCGTGCGTCGATTATCCCCTTGGTGGCGGTGCCGGTAAGTCTGGTCGGTACCTTTGCGGTAATGCTGCTAATGGGTTTCGGACTTAACGCGCTCACGATGTTCGGCCTGGTATTGGCCATCGGTATCGTGGTGGATGACGCGATTGTGGTAGTGGAGAACGTCGAGCGTAATATTGCACGGGGGTTGCCGCCGGTGGCGGCGACCCATAAGGCCATGAGCGAGGTAACCGGTCCGATTATTTCTACGGCGCTGGTACTGTGCTCCGTATTTATTCCCACCGCGTTCCTAAGCGGCCTGACCGGAGAATTCTATCGCCAGTTAGCCCTGACTATTGCCATATCCACGGTGATCTCCGCGTTTAACTCCCTGACGTTGTCACCGGCGCTGGCAGCATTGCTGCTTAAGCCCCACCATGGGACCAAGGATGGATTCCAGCGCTTTATTGACCGTGCGTTCGGCTGGCTGTTCAGACCGTTCAACCTGGGGTTTGTCCGGTTGTCCCACGGCTATGTCGGGGTAGTCGGCCGGGTGTTGCACCGCTCCCCGGCGGCGCTGCTCATCTATGCCGGCCTGCTGGCGCTGACCATTATCATGTTTATCCGTACGCCGGGGGGATTTGTACCCCAGCAAGATAAACTTTACCTGGTGTCGGTAATACAGCTGCCCGACGCGGCCACGCTCGATCGTACCGAGGCGGTGGTTCGCCAGGTGAGCGATATTGCCCTCCATACGCTTGGGGTCAGTCATGCGGTGGCATTTCCCGGCTTGTCGATTAACGGTTTTGTCCGCAGTACCAACTCGGCGGTCATATTTTTAACACTGGATGATTTTGCCTTGCGGCGAGATGCATCCCTGTCCGCGGGCGCTATTGCCACTGCGCTAAATCAGCGGTTGGCCGGCATTTCCGCCGCCAATATTGCGGTCTTCCCACCGCCGCCCATCCTGGGTTTAGGCGCCTTGGGCGGGTTTCGCCTGCAAATTGAGGATCAGGGGAACCTCGGAGCGGAGGCGCTCTATCAGGCAACACAAAAAACGATCGCTGCCGCCAGCAAGGATCCGGCGCTTACCGGTTTGTTTTCTTCCTATCAGATCGGCGTACCCAAGATCCATGCGGATATCGATAGGGAAAAAGCCAAGGCACAGGGCGTTTCGCTGACCGATCTGTTCGAAACCATGCAAGTTTACCTAGGTTCGGTATACGTTAATGATTTTAACCGCTTCGGTCGCACCTATCAGGTGAATGTACAGGCTGACCAGCGCTTCCGGATGCATGCCGAGGATATTGGCCATTTGCAAACCCGCAATGCGGCCGGGCAGATGATCCCCATTGGCGCGTTCGTCACTACCTACGACACGACGGGACCCGATCGCATTAGCCATTATAACGGCAATTTAACCGCGGAAATTAACGGGGCGCCGGCGCCGGGCTACAGTTCCGATCAGGCCCAGAGCGCGCTGGAAGCCCTGGCGAGGCAGCAGCTACCCAACGGTATGTCTTTCGAATGGACAGAGTTGACCTACCAGCAAATACTGGCCGGTAATACCGCTATCTATATATTTCCCATATGCGTCCTGCTGGCGTTCCTGGTGCTCGTGGCGCAATACGAAAGCTGGACCCTGCCGCTGGTGGTGATCCTGACCGTTCCCATGTGTCTTTTATGCGCGCTGATTGGCGTGCAGTTAACCGCGGGAGATAACAATGTATTTACGCAAATCGGGCTGGTGGTATTGGTGGGGTTGGCCTGTAAGAACGCCATTTTGATTGTGGAATTTGCCCGCGATCGGGAAATGGAAAATGAAACCCTGCTGCAGGCGGTGCTTAGCGCCTGTCGCCTGCGGCTAAGGCCAATACTCATGACATCCATGGCGTTTATCATGGGGGTGGCGCCGCTGGCGGTGTCCGAGGGCGCCGGGGCTGAAATGCGCCGGGCCATAGGTATAGCCGTATTCTCCGGAATGCTGGGCGTGACGCTGTTCGGGTTTATTCTCACTCCGGTGTTTTACTGGACCATTCGCCGGCTGGCCGGCGGCAAGCTCAAACGCCAGCCGGCGTCGGATGGCGGTGGGCAGGTTGACGTCGACGGCGAGCGATCATCGGACCCGATGGCGAAGGACATAGCGGATCGTTGAGCTGACGCCCCCCTTGGCGGCGGGAAACCCGAAGGGCATCTATTGTGCTAGACCGGGGCGCCAGCGGCGCCTGTGGCTTGCAAAATACGACCGATCGTACTTATAATCGCTGGTGTTCATTATGATAAGGATCTCGCCATGGCCAAACCAAGCGTACGCGATAAAATCGTCGATGCCGCACTCGAGCGCTTCCATACGCTCGGATTCAGCGCCTGCAGCGTCCAGGATATTGTCGATACCGCCGGTGTGCCCAAGGGATCTTTCTATAACTATTTTAAAGCCAAGGAGTTACTGGCACTGGAAGTACTGTCTATCTATGGGCAGGATTCTAACCGGGAAATCCTCGATGACTGCAGCTTGCCACCCATTGCGCGCCTGCGGGCCCATTTTGAATATATGGCGGCTTATTATGCGGAGTTTGGCTACGAAAAAGGGTGTCTGATCGGCAATCTGGCGGCGGAAATGACCGATAATACGCCGCTGCTGCGCCAGGCCATCAAACAGTCGCTTGAAAAATGGACCGGTGCGGTCACCGCCACCTTGCGTGAAGGGCAGGCGGATTGCAGCATAACGACCACGATTGACGCGGAAAAAGTGGCTCGTTTTCTTATCAATAGCTGGGAAGGCGCGGTAGTGCGCATGAAGATAGCCTGTTGCCGCCAGCCGTTGGATGATTTTTTTTCGGTGGTCTTTCCCTTACTAAGCCGCCCGCCGGTGGAGTAAGCCAATTTTATTTGCAATACCTATGCAAATGCGTCTAGCATTTGTTTAATACGACTGGTTATATTACTTGCCTCATCCAGCTCGCTTCGTTGGGCTGGTGTTCTCTTTTGCCGCGAGTCAACTCATGACCGGCAAACACGTTAGGCTTGGGCAGCGCGCCAGTCTTTGGGTGGCAGCCACGGTGGTTGCCCCTACTATCTGGACCAGCGCCGCGCCCGCGATAGCCTAACCTCTTTATGCCGCGCAATAGCGGTTAACAACCACTCAGACTGCATGCGTTTTTACTATTTATCCTATCGTGGTGGCCAGCATATCAATCTGTTTCGGTGATACATCCGACGACATAAATTGTAATGCTTAACCGCACGAGCCCGGGCAGATTGTGATAATATTATCGTTCATTAATAAAAAGAGGTTGACTAAAAATACGACCGGTCATATTGTTACTGCAAGGTTATCTTATGTGGAGAAAGTCTAGATGAATCAGAATGTCATTATTCAGGATCTGATGGATTGGTTAGAGAACAATCTGGATAAATCATTATCTTTAGATCGCGTGGCTGCCAAATCAGGCTACTCCAAATGGCACTTGCAGCGTATGTTCCGTAATGTCACTGGCGACGCGTTGGGAACCTATATCCGTACCCGCCGTTTATCACGCGCCGCGTCGGAATTACGTCTCAAGGACCACAGCATCCTGGATATCGCGTTGCAAAGTGGATTTGATTCCCAACAGTCTTTTAGCCGAGCCTTTAAACGCCAGTTCAGCCAGACGCCCGGCGCCTATCGTTCGCAAATGACCTATACCTGCCGTCAGAGTGAGGTGAGGGAAGGTTCGTTCACTCCGGCTAAACGTCCGGCGGTGGCAGCGGAATTAGTCTATTAGTTTACGATGAAAGAGAATGATCCAGTGGCCGATGGCGATGAATTACCGTCGGCCATGCCGTCTCAAGACGGAGTCGGGATGGTTAAAGGAGGGCCGATCAGGGCCATGATTTTTCCTAGCGCGAGCCGGGCTTCGGCAGGCAGCTCTTCCGAGCCGGTGTATCCTGCGTTTTGGATGATTAGCGCTTTTAATCCAACCAGCCAATCAAAAATATAATAGGCCGTCGTATTAACCGGTGCTAATGATAGGCGGGTCAATCGCTGTGAGTTTCCCCAATCCTGCGGCGCAATGGCAATGCGTTCAAAAATTTTATGGCCGGGATTGACCCGGCTGTCAGGGCGTTGTGCCGTGTCCGTTCCTTGAAACCCTAGCCAGGCAATAAAATCACCGAGTACGGTGAGCGTTTGTGCCACCTGCCGATCGGCTTTGCTCTCCGTTTTGCCCTCGGTTGCCCCCGACGAACCGTCATCGATCAAGGCTCGCAATAATACCTCGCCGAGCTTTAGTCGATAAGTTGCGGTGATAAATTCTTCCATTAGCATTTCCAACTGGGCTTTGGTCAGTCCGAGTAATGCCGCTAGCGGGCCGTTGTCCGGCAGATTTCGCAAATAGTTGATCCAGTAGTGCATGACTCGTCGCGCAAATGCCCGCTCATAGTCATCATTGTCGACCACGCCAGGCATTATTCCGTGAACGGGCGGCCGATGGACGTCGATTGGACTATCGTCCAGCAAATCAATAAAAATACCCACCCCAAAGCTAGGGTTGTCCATGAGCGGTGATATTTCCGTTCCCGGCTCCTGCGGCTGATGGTTAGTTGCCGTAGCTGGGGAATGTAAGTAGAGCGGACGCAAATCATCGCGAGTGGGCAGCAGCTTCTCCAGGAGTTCGCCGTGCACCCCGGCCCGGGTCTGTAGCACCTTAAGCAAGGTCTCCGCAATACGGGGTTTCGCAACGCTATCGGTCTCTCCGGCCGGTTGATACCAACGGCCCAGCAAATTATCCGCCAGCTCGCGCCGTAACTCGTCAAAACGATCGGTGAGGCGTCCGAGTTTGGCCTCTAGGCTCAGTTCGACCGACAGGTAATCCGCCATACGATCCAGCCCACCGGCATCCAGGGTCAACATGGTGCCCCAGGCGTCGCCTGGCGAGCCGACCATGCGCTGCACCGCCGCATCATGGTGCCGCGCGTGGCTGCTATGCTGGTCAAAGGGTGTCACTACCCAGATCAACCCCGGCTTGCGGTGGGTCGCGCCAAGAGGTTTCGCCCCCTGGGTTTGCTCAACCCAATATGACAACGCCTGTCCTACGGATTTCACCGCCGATTTTTGCCCAACGGCGTTGCAAATCATCAGCAGGCACAGTTCCCGCCGATCGGTATAGCGAGTCAATAAATAAGTACGTTTGGCCTCCCTTAAAGCGGGTAACCAGGCTGAGGAATGCTCTTCGTTGTCTACTACTGCGGCATCACCGTCACCGACCGGGAAATCCAATAGGTCAACCTGTTCCAATTTGGCCCATCGACATGGACCTTCTAGCGGAACCAGCCGTTCGACCGCCAGCAGCCATACGACATCGGCCGCCAGGGTAATAGGTGCTCGCGCCTTTTCGGCCAATAACGGACGCACTCGAACCCCATCACTCGGCAACGCGTCCTGGGATAATATCGCCAAAGGCGCCAGCACCTCGAATGATCCCTTTAGTGCTTGTAACTCGTGGGCCAGCTGCCGGTATATCGCGGTTAGTTCGGCGTTGTCGCCCCAGAATAGCGAGAATAAACGGGCGCGATCGTCAATACGCAGAAATGGCGCCAAATCGATCGCGGTCAGCCAAAATTGATCGTTGAATCGAGGTGCATGATGGAGACCGCGCTGGCGGGTTAAATAGTCCCATAATGCCACCATGTCATCACCGCTGATGCCGGTTAACGGTGCTGATTGGCGCAACTGCAGCAACACATTGAGTCGATCGCCGTAAATTTTTCGATCCGGAACGATCCCTGGCGCAGGGCCCGTTAAGCCAAGGGTGGCCAAGATTTTTACCACCTCAATTTCTGCAAGCAGTTGCAAACGCACCGGATAGTCTGGATCTAACGTCTCGGCCTGACGACTAAAGCGGGTGACCACCATGTCCGGAAACTGGCCGGCTGACCGTGCCACTATCGCCGTAGATTCAAGGTCAGGCATGGTATCGGCTTTGCCATTTACGCCAGCGGACAGCGCCGATATAAGATGGTTTTTACCGGCCTGTGACTGGCCGTAAAAGCCCAGGGCTAACGGTGCCAATGCGGCGGTGGAAAGCGCGAGGGCATGGATTCGCGTCCGGCGTAATTTGATCAATAAGCCTTGGGCTTCAATATCCAGGCGTGGGGCTTGATGTCGGGTATTTTCTACCCAATCCATACCTTGGTCTATGCCTTGCGCCATAAGCCGTAGCTGCTTATGGAGCTGTTTTCGTTGAGGCGCGGCTGACGCTAGGGAGGGTGATTTCATTTATTGTATATACTCCCGCTATCTATCCAGTAATGTGTCTCGCCCGAAGAGCTTCCCGCCAGGGTATTAAGTTTGAGTTGCAAGTGATGCAAAGGAATTTTTCCTCCGTCCTCTAACCGCGCTTCGGCGATGGTCAAGCGTTCCGGTTCATCCGGGGTATCGCCGCGCACCAGTGCCAGTTTGACTCGCAATATGCTATTGCCGGAAACGCGCCTGGCCAGTTGTTGGTCAACGATGGATAACATATACAAAGGTGACGCTGGCCAACGTTCGTTATCCAGCTGCCGAAATCCTAGGCACAGGGGACCGTGCATTTGAAAACTGGTTTTTCGCTCCAGGACAAACGTCGGGTCATCCAGATCGATATCTTGATAATAAACATTATCAGTACACAGGGTATTATTGCCGTCAAGCATGCCCAGGTAACGCACGGTAGAGTAAGGTTGAAATTCGCCGGCTTTAAAATAAAAACCCGGCAGCCGAAGGTCGAGCGCGAGCAAACACAGCATGGCGCCTACCGCGGCGGTGGATTTTGGATTCTCGATACGGCCGTGCTGGCTAAACGGATACCAATCACTGGTATGATAACCATCCAGCGAGACCATGCGACCAATGGGTAACGGCTGTAAATGGCGAAACAGCGCCTGGATGCCGGGAAAACGTGAAGGCCGTCCGGTAAGCAGTAGCACGTCGCAGGCGTAAATCGACACCACTTCGGCCAGCGAACGCAATGCTCGAGTGATGCTCATGCCGGTGGCGAGAAATTCGGCGTGCAGCTTGCTCATCGGCAGAATTAACGGCACCCGCAGCAAGGCAAACGGCGCGGCGTCCGCGGGTAATTCGCGCTGAACCGCGGCTTCTATATATTCCAGTACGCCGGTGGTAGGCGTCCGGGTTAACAGCTCGCCGAACGTATTTTCAATTTCCGCGCCGGTATCTAAAGGGTCGTAGCGTTCATAATGTTGCAGAATCTCTTGGCCAATCGGCATAAAAATCTGCAAAGTAGCCTGTTGCCGCAAAGCCGTTTGTCCACTGATGCGACCTTCTCGGCCGAATAGCTTGGACATCACCTGGTCCGGGCTGGAAACCCCGGCTTGCTTGATGGCCGCCTCAAGCGCGGGCAAGACATAGAGTTGGATCACTTCCAGCAGAATATCGTCACCCGCGACTTTAAACCCTTCACGGAATAACAGGCGCGGAGTGATCTTGACATTACTGCCGATACCATCGTCCAGTCTAAATTGCGTTATTGCCAGATCGGTGGTGCCGCCGCCAATATCAATAGAGGCGATGCGCAGGGTTTTACCCGGTTGTTCCCCTTCGGGGGGAAGAACATCAGGCCTGGCCATGCCGGCAAAAAAAGCCTCGGTGCGGCCGCCAAAGTTCATCTGGGTTTCATTATACAAATAGACCATTTGGCCGCAGGTTGCCTCATCCCACTCCATTTGTACCTCAGGTACCGGTACTTGGCTTTTTGCGCGATCGGCAGGCGTGCTAAAATCCTCATCCGCCGGATGCCATCCCATGGCTTTCCACACCAAACCGATGGCCTCCTTCATGCGTTTAAGGAAAATTCCGCGCTCGGGTTTAGTCATTGCCGAGGGTAGGGTAAGCACAATAGCGCGCAATTGTCTGGGAACCGCATCTCGCGGCATTTTGAGCCGCTGGGCCACGCTGTTTATCTGTATCAAGGCCTGTGCCAAGAGTTCGGATAGCATAAAAGCCATCAGTGAGCTACGGCTATAATGCGGCGAAAATACCGGTAGACGCTCATCCAGCGGCAGGGTGAATAGGGGTTGTCCCTCATCGTTAAGCAAATTAGTCAACGGTGTCGCGATAGCTAAAGGTTCCTGGCCCTCTTTTTTGCCAAGATGGCTAAATCGCCAGCCGGCGGTATAGCTCTCCTCGTCCCACAGGTAACGGCGCGGACTGGAAATTCCCGACGAACCGAGCGTACCGCTGCGCGACGCCGCCAAGCGTCCGGCCTCCTGGCCCACCCGGGTAATGGCGGGCCAAACAAAGGCATCATCACGGCCGCTTTCCACGGAGAAGTTTTGTTTGCCGAAACGAGCCAGGGCAAATTCAACGCGGCTATCAAAAAGTTCGTTATAAAGATATTGCGGTTGTCCCAGATCGCGAATTTGCAATTCGTAGGTTTGCTGCAGCCCGTTGATTTCATCCGCATGATCCTCAACCAAGATACCGCAGGTATGTGAGTTGCCCACGTCGAGAATCAGATCAACATTCACCGCCTGCGCCTGCAGCGTTTCCGCGACGATTTTCACTTCCGGGACCGATAACTGCGTGCCCAGCATATCCAACAAATTCAGATAATGTGCCTGGTATTCAAAACTTCTGAGCGCGGCGGTGATATCGCGTTCCAGACGCAGTTCTATACTCGCCGCCTGTTGAGTGAATACCTCTCTTAACCAGCCGTCAATCCAGGTATGGTCGAGAAAACGGCCTAAATCTTCACTATGATGCGCCAAGGCGAAACCGATGCCGGTTTTAGCGTCATTTTCAGTGGGCGCCAAGGCCTCATCGATACCGCCGACCGGATAGGTCTTGGTATCAAAGGCAATACACACTCGGTGGGTCGCACCGTTTTGATCGGGTTCATCGAGGGCTACAACCTGAATCCGGGCCCAGTTATCCGGCCCTTCGGTAAAAGTACGCGGCGGGTTAAAACGAAAAAACGGCAATGGCAGCCATACCTTATCCAGCAACCGCAGCGATTGCGCCAACGCAAAGCTAAACTCGGGCCTGACTAATTCCGGCGGTCGGCCAGCGGGAACCGGAACGGAGTATTTGCCGCTAACCGCATTGTAATTAAGCCTTAGCAGCGGCCCATTGGCGCTTTGACGCACAAACTTGCCGGGTAGCTCGTCATGTTGCGGTTTGATGGCAAAATCCAAAAATTGGATGCCACTATTTTGGATGAGGGTGATGGTTGAAGGATAATCCGCGATGGTCGCCAGCATACTTACTCTTTCTCACGCTTTATGGTCATGGGAAACGCCGTTTCAGCGTTGTAGCGTCCGGTACATTCGGCGATGCCGTTTGCACCCTGCTTGCAGATAATTTCCGGCATTTGGTAACGGGAACCATCGCTGCATTTGGCCTTGTTACGACTATTGATCACCAGGTTGCCTGATTTCATCAAACCGGCGCTGGCATTTGCCCGGCAGGTTATGCTATCGCCATAGACGATTTTTACCGTGCCTAGACCCTGTTTAAACTGATATTTCAAACTCGGGAGTTTACCGGTTAAGGGGTCTTGAATATTCAGGATCACTCGCCACGTACCATCAAGAAAAGCGATAGACCCTTTTTTCACCGCATCGGCAGAGAGCGATAAGGCATTTTTGCTGATGACCTCAGTTGGCGTTCCCAGATCGGTACGTCCCGGTAGTGGCGGCGCGCCCGGAGTGGTGGCGAGTATGGGGGCTGTTTGATGTGCCGCCGCCGAGCTTTGGTCAATAGCCGTTTGGGATGATGACGTGACCCCCTCTGACGTTGCTTTAACCACCGCTTGAGCCGGCGATGAAGGGGCCGATTTGCCTGAGGAAACGTTATCGCTGGGAAAAGCGTCGGGGGGCGCGGCTGCGGGCACCGGCGCGGTGCTGGCGCTATCCACGGACAATCCGTGATTTTCAAGCGTAAGGGGCGTCAGCGGCGCCGGGCGGGGAGTGGATCCATTACCCGCCAGCCAATCACGGATGTGCAGTGCTAAGAACAATAACAGCATAATACCCGCCAGCCAGGCCAGATGATGCCAAAAACGCGCTATAGGTTTAGCCGGGGCCCGAGGTAGCAAGGGTATCGTAAGCTCCGGGGGAACATCATGGCTAGTGGGAGGAATAGGGGGAGCTAACGGTGTCTGTTCCTCCACAATGGTATCGATGGAGATGTGTGGCTCGTCCTGGGGTAACGATCGCAAGCTCGCCAGAGCGTCATGAGACAATTTGTGTTGCGGGCTGGTAAATCCCCAGAAAGTGATAACAGGTTTATCCCCTACCAAATAAACATAGTTCTGATCGGGAAACCGAATGGCATTCGCTAACAGCGCGCCAAAGAGTTGTCTGGCGGTTTTTTCGGCATTTAACGCCCGTTGACTGATGTCGGCGGCCGTGGTTAAGCAAACGTCCAACTGGCGCAGCGCGGCCGCACGTTGCACTGCACTGGCGGCGCTCCAGGACGTGACTTTACCCTCAATGGGAGAGTACCAATCTATACGGTCTCCAGTGTCATTCGGCTGAGGGATCGCCAAACAATCGGCTATCGCCTGGTTGCGCGTTAACCTCAGACTTTCCCGGATCTGCAGCGCCGAGGCATAGACCGGTTGGCCATTCTCGCCCAAGGCAAATATATCATCCAGACTGCCGCTACGTAAAAAGAGTTTTGCCACGCAATAGGAACCTATGTCATCAATATTGAGGCAGAAAATAAGGTGTTATCTGCTACTGCAGCTACTTTAAAGCGTCGCTAGGCAAATCAAACGCTGAAACAAAGGGTAAAAAAGGCGAGTATTCGTTGCTTACCCGTTGTTACTGGCAAGCTTGTCGCTTTTTTCACCATTGCGTGGGTGGTCGTCCCCCCGAGGGAGGGGCGATCTGGCAGCAAAAAAGTGCGCTAGCTCGGTACTGAACCTTCGTAAAGCCGCGGTTTAAACTGTATTAGTTATTATAATTTGTGGTAGTACCATTTATTATTTATTTATAATATTATGTGGCGAATTTTTAATGCACTAACTTGCATGGAACATAAAGGAAATATATGCCGGTAGTCAATACAACACAAAAAATATCGTTCAAAATTTTCATGAATAATGATAATGAAAATAATATAGGAAAATATGATAAAAATTAATTTTATGGATCAGACTATCGGGATATTAAATGATAAACCATGCTAGATTGAAAATTTTATAAAATTTGAAAAAAATTATCCATGCGATGAAATAATGATGTTATTCAACGCGGAACAAAAGAATAAAATTAAAGATATTTATTTTATACTTGATTATTTATATTCAGCTAAGAATTTTTTTAAAAAAACGAATTTTATGCGCGACGGCTTGCAGCATTTCAGTCTATAAATGAACTGTCGGCAGGCTTGACCGTGGACATTTATGCCAGGTTAGAAAATGAGCGCGCCAAAAAATATCAAAATCTTCCACTTTCGAACAGCACATACCATTATGTACAATTACAAGTAATTTTTATTCAATCTCAACTTCTTATAATCAAAAGCGGTGATACGGATTGGGAGGATTACGCGTTGTCCTGCGAGACATATGAGAACGTAGACCGTTTTATGAACAGTGAACTTTGCGAACTTACGTTAAGAAATAAAGAGTGCTACAATGTATCCTCCGCAGATATTTCATTAACTTTTCGCTGCTGTCAGTATAATTTTTCACATTCATTGGCCTACCGTCAAATCGCCAAGCCGTCTGACAAAACATTTCACGCATTTTATGGCATAGTGGCTGAAAAAACGCCGCTGGTTGGAGAGAATGTCGCGTGCGCGATAGCGAATGCGCGCCATGCATTAACGTTATGTAAAGAATCTTTAGGGAAAAATATTAGCGATGAAGAACAATATTTTTTTGACGCTATAAAATTTCTGAATGGGTTTTATGAAACTTACTGTTATTATAAAAATAATAATATATATCATGATGATAATTCAATTATTGATCATGTGAAAACGTTGATAAATAAGGCCATCAATGATTATTTTCCGTTTATCCCTGATGATGTTTTGAGCGAAATTAATATGCAGAAATAGAATGACCGCCTTTCGTCTGTCGCCATGTGACCATTTATGTTTTATCGTTGGCATTGAATGCCTGGCGAAAATATACGTTTTGCGTGGCGATATTTTTGCTATTGTGATCACTTAGCATTGGTAACAGTGTAATTGCGTTTATATTGAATTGTGATTCTTGTCATAAAATGAGGGCATAGCATGGGGGAGATGTTACCCGTTTATAATTCGTGGAAGTCCTTGTGGTAAATTTAAATCATGAAAACTTATCCAACCCCACATGATTCTTTATTCAAAAAATTCTTTAGTGATGTGAGTGTTGCCCGTGATTTTCTCTGCACACATCTGCCGTTATCGTTGCAACGATTGTGTGATTTTAGCACGCTCGCCATCACAACGTGCTCGTTTGTTGACGATGATTTGGGCACCCAGCATTCAGATATGCTTTATAGCGTGCAAACTACATCGGGCCCGGGGTATATTTACTGCTTAATCGAGCATCAATCACAGCCTGACAAGTTAATGGCGTTCAGGCTGATGCGCTATAGCATTGCTGCCATGCATAACCATATACTTCAGGGCAATAGGACGTTACCGCTGGTGATACCTCTGTTATTTTATCATGGAGAAAAAACGCCTTATCCTTATAGTGTTTGCTGGTATGATTGTTTTCATGATCCTGCTCGAGCCAAGGACATTTTCAGCGAGGCTTTTTCCCTAGTGGATTTAACGGTCATTCCAGATGAGGAGATTAAAACGCATAAAAAAGTTGCCTTGCTTGAATACGTACAAAAGCATATTTGGGTAAGGAATTTTGGTCAGTATTTGCAAGACTTTAGCCATTTATTGGAAATTTCGTCGTTAACCAAAGATCAAGTTAAATCGTTGTTAAACTATTTGGCGATTCGAGCCGACATTATTGACACTAAAGAATTCTTGGATAAGCTGGTTAAAAGTGCGCCTGATCATAGGAAGGAAGTGATGACTATTGCAGATTACTTGGAACAACAAGGCTTACAGAAGGGCTTACAGAAGGGCTTACAGAAGGGCTTACAGAAGGGCTTACAGAAGGGCTTACAGAAGGGCTTACAGAAGGGGCGCGATGAAGCCCGCGCCGAAATTGCCCGTAACCTCCTGTCCCTGGGGATGGATACGTTAGATGTAATGCATTCCACCGGGTTGACAGAAAATGAAGTCATTGCGCTAAGTAGCCAGGTTGTATAGTCAACTCGCTGAAATCACAAATGAAGGGTGGTTATCGCCGTTGTTGTCCTGGGGGCCGCCACAAGATAGCTATGTAGCCGGTGGCGGTCGGTGAAATAAGAATCATTGCCTAATAGCAAATTCAAGAAAATAAATTCAAATATTTTTAGGTTGCTATACAATAACCCCATTGGAAAAAACATGGAGTAAGGCAATGAAAGTATTAACTTTCGGCGAAATGATGTTGAGATTAAAGCCCCTTGGCAATAATCGGATACTGCAGTCTGATGTTTTTGAAGCAACTTATGGCTGAGCTGAGGCAAATGTAGCCGTTTCTTTGGCGCTGTTGGGAAACGATGTTGCTTACCTAACTAAGTTACCAGCCAATTTACTGGGCGAGAGCGCACTCTCTACGTTACGTAAATTTGGTGTGGATACGTCTAAAGTACTGCGTGGCGGGAATCGTTTAGGTATTTATTTCTTTGAAAAAGGAGCCAGCGTTCGGTCCTCCAACGTTGTCTACGACCGGGCGGGAAGCGCCTTCGCCGAGGCTAAATCAACCGAATTCGATTGGGACACGCTTTTCCAGGATGTTGATTATTTTTATTTTTCTGGGATTACGCCTGCCATATCAAGTGAATTAGAACACATTGTCACCACCGCGTGTGCCTATTGTAAAGCACACAACATCCCCGTGGTCTGCGATATGAATTACCGTGGCAAGATGTGGTCGCCTGACAAAGCCCAACAGGTCATGTCTAAATTGATGGATTATGTCTCGATTTGTATCGCTAATGATGAAGACTTTGAAGCGACCTTAGGCATAAAGGCATTTGACGGCGATATGTCGCGTGGTATCGACCAAATAGATGCATTTAAAGCAGGCATGCTTGCGGTGACCAAAAAGTACCCAGGTTGTAAAGTGGTCGCCAGCGTTTTACGCAATATTCACTCTGTAGAAGAAAGTCAGTGGATGGGACTAATGCTGAAAGACGGTCAATTCTATGAATCCATCCGGTATAATATGCACGTAATGGAAGGCGTAGCCGCGGGCGATGCTTTTGGCGCAGGCTTAATGCATAGCCTCCTGCATGATTCGGCCACGCAGGAATGGATTGAATTTGCTATCGCCGCCAGCGTATTGAAACTGACCGTCAGCGGTGATTTGAACCTGGTTCAGGAGTCTGAAATACGCGCCGTCATGAAAAAAGGAGGCGGTGCAAGCCTCAATCGCTAGTGAATAAGTAATACAGTCGCAAACTTCCACCCGCACAGTGTGGAGGTTTGCGTTTATTTAGATGTAAAATATGAATATTTATCAATACCCATATTACTGTTATCTGTACAAAAATAATGCTATTTACATAATTTTTATCTGCCACAAAAACTTTATCTCAATTTTAACATTATTATTTAACATTGTGACTCCAATCCCATAACTATCTTTTATCAAAGATAAAACCATCCTTTCCTATAATAAATAGAGACATACTGGCCGTTAAATACTAAATAAAATACGGCAACATCAGCGGCATAAGGGTAAATCCTTGGTTACCGCATGGTTGACTTCCATTTTTGTTAATTATTATAGGGACAATGGAATCATGGGAATTCTATCAACTTTTCGTTCCGGGAATAAACCAGCCAGTGGCGTGTTTGATAGTGGGGTTTTGCCAACGTCCCTTAAGTCTTTCGGCATTGCGGATAAGGACGGTATATTGCTGGCCTTCATTCCACCCGAGTCTAATTTTGCCAAAGTACATGGTGGATTGCAGCGATTGGCGACGGCCAATAGAACAGTGCTTAGCCTTTCCTCTACCGGGGCGCTGTGCGGCCAATCTCAGGCATCAACCTATTGTGATATGTCTGGTCAACAGGGGAGTTGGCTGTGGCTACCACAAACGCTGATTTCCCACCATGAAGTGCATACCGTGAACTTGCACGTGAAGGACAAAACCAGTGTACGCCAGCGGGTAGATGCTATTCGCCAAGAGCTCGATAGAATAAAGGTCAAGATGCCGTTGTCGTCTGACCGAACGTTTGCGCTCATTTACTGTGACGGACTAGCGGCTTCCGAAGGCTTCCTAATGCAGGCATGGTACGACAGCGGCCGTTTTCCTTGCTTGGTCGTTGGGGGGTCAGCCGGTGGCCTGCTTGATTTTAGCGCCACCTATATCGGCATTGGTAATTCTATATTACAAGGTAAGGCCGTATTGGTGTTTTGCCAAATGGCCAAAGGGAAATCCTTTGCGCCGTTTAAGAGTCAGAATTTCGAACCGACATCCCAGAGCTGGTTAGTCGCCGAATCCGATCCCGTTGCGCGTACCGTGACGTCGCTGTTTGATGATCAGGGTCGTCCGCGCCCGATCAATAACGTTTTGGCAAAATACCTGAATTGCGAACCCGCACAGATCGGGCAGAAGCTGGAAGGAAAGACCTTCGCGGTTAAGGTTGAAAATGAGTATTTTATCCGCTCGGTGGCTACCTTGCAGAGCGATCGTATTAGCTTTTTCTGTGATTTGGAGTTTGGCGATCGGTTGTATCTAATGCAAGCAACCGATTTTCTCGCCACGACTCAAGATGATTGGAAATGCTTCATTGCCGATAAGGGTAAACCCTCGGCAGTATTGCTTAACGATTGTGTCCTTCGACGGGTGGGAAATGCTGCCAGTCTGGCAAAGGCCCGCTTTTTCGACAACGTTCCCGCCGCCGGTTTTTCCAGCTTTGGTGAAATCTTTGGTGTGCCCATCAATCAAACGTTGTCGGCGTTGGCATTTTTCGATCGTGATGTTAAGGCTATGTCTCTTTTTCCCATTGAATATGCTGCGTATTCTGGCCATTATGCTTTAAGGGCGTTGCGCCGTTGGGAAGCGTTACATGGTTTGCAATCCAATGTTATCGGCCGTGTTGTGGAGTACCAACAAGAGCTGAGTCCCTTACTGACCGCTTTACCGCAGCTAGAAAACGCGACGATGCGTCAAACAGAGACTTTGGTACTGGCCGAGAGCAGTATCCGATCCATAAGCGATGCGGCAATTCGCACCCGATCTGCACAAGACCGTTTAGAAAGCGAACTCAATGCTTTGGAAAAAATATCGCTTGGCATAACCAAAATCACGAGTGGGATCAGTGCCATCGCCGATCAAACCAACCTGCTGGCCCTAAATGCCGCAGTGGAGGCCGCCCGCGCAGGATCTGCGGGTAGAGGGTTTGCCGTCGTGGCTGACGAAGTTCGGCGATTGGCACGATCGGCGAAGGAACAGGCGGATGCCACTACGAAAAACATTACCGAAGCGGTAGATACCATATCTCGAATTCGCGTTGTTGCTTTGGAGACTATCGGGACTACTCAGGAGATGGCCGATCAGAGTATTTCCGCCGCTGAGCAGATTTCTGTCATGAGCTCCGAAACCAGCAAGGAGCGAACCAATGTAAAAGCAAACCTGGGGCGGTTGAAAGATGTTGCTAAAGGGATGGATGCCATGCATGACGCCGTTGAACAGCTGACGACACTGAAACACTTAACCTCATCTTGATGAGTTGCGAATGCTTAATATTTCGTCGAATGATCTTGCTGTGAATCAAGCGCGTTTCTAAGCTGCGTGGCTTGATCACAGTAAGTGAATTCTGTTAACGAGGGTAGGGAGCGTCCGTTTTCATGTGTGAGTGGGCGCTAATTATTCCGAGTTTGGAACGGCCTAATTTCCACGACGTTGGGTCCATGGGCTGTTGGCAGGATGAGCCGTCTTGGTTAATTCCATCTCACTCAATGCATCAAGATACAGTGTTTCGACCTCTTTACGCGCCCAGGGAGTACGGCGGAGAAACTTCAAGCTGGATTTGACGCTGGGATCGCTTTTAAAACAATTAATATTAACGCGGCTGGCAAGCACTGACCATCCAAAATGGGCCACCAGTTCATTCACCTGCATTTCTAACGTTTTTCCATGTAAGGGATCTTTCGAGGAAGACATCGCCATATAAAATCCAGTCAACGTTAACGAAAAAGTGCAGACCATAAGATCTGCGAAATCATCAAACACGTTAACACATTCTGTAAACTGATCCTATAGCGGTAAGATGGCCTCCGCTATGACTGACGTCTTATGGGCGATTTATCGGGAATTATTTTTTTCATTCTATCGCTTGATTTTTATTTCATTTGTGTCAGCGTAGTTATCTCACCTGCCTTGATATCCACACATTTTATGAAGCTGATCAATGCAACACCAGAATGTTTCGATATTGTTAAAGAAATTACGCATTTTACAATCAATAGTAGTTACCCAAAATATTATTCCGCCGAAGTAGTGGCCTTTTTTTTAGAATATCATTCAGATGAAAATATAAAAGACGCAATTGACAAAAAACAAGTATTTATTCTCTATAAAGGCAAAGCCGTTATTGGCACTGGGAGTATAAAAGAGAATGAAATAGGACGACTGTTTGTTTTACCGCAATGTCAAAGCCATGGATATGGTTCTTATATTATGGACTGTTTGGAGAAAATAGTATTCAATTCTTTCAATGAAATAATCTTGGATGCATCCATACCTGCTTATAATCTGTATCTTAAACGGGGTTATATGCCAATTTCATATGAAAATCTATTAATTAAGCAAGGCCATTATTTAAACTATCATGTAATGACACTAAAAAAATCAATGGCGAGAACAATGTCAGTGTGAGATTATTAGTGAACAATCATCATGTTATAAATTTGTCTGGCGATGTTGGTAAGAACTGAAATTTCAAAAAACCATCGACATAACAGGAAAAAAAACTAACGTTTTTTCCCTGTTATGTTATTGTGTGCTAAATCAAACGCATTGCATACGCGTATTGAACATTCAGACTAGGGCAGGGTAATCGGTATATCCGATGCCGCCTTCGGCATAAATCGTCTCATTGTTGAGTGGATTAAGCGCTGCATTTTCCTTAAAACGCCGAACCAAATCGGGATTGGCGATATAAAGATTACCAAATGCCGCCGCATCGGCCTGACCTTGGTTTATTAACGCTTCGGCTGAAGATTGGGTTAATCCTTCATTAGCGATCCACGCACCAGAAAATGTTTTCCTAATCTGTGGTCCAAAACGATTTGGAAAATCCAACGATTCACGAGCAAAAATGAAAGCCAGTTTACGTTTATTGAGTTCTTCAACCACATAACCAAACATCGCCCGCGGATTAGAATCCTGCATTGAATAAGAACTGGACATCAAATTGAGATGGACGCCGAACCGATCTGCTGGCCAAACGGCTAATAAGGCATCAACGGTCTCCAAAAGGAATCGCGCGCGGTTGGCGATGGAGCCACCATATTGGTCGGTACGTTTGTTCGAACCATCATGCAGAAATTGATCAAACAAATAGCCGTTAGCCGCGTGGATTTCTATCCCGTCAAAGCCTGAACGCTTGGCATTCTCGGCCCCGCGCCGAAAATCTTCGATGATGCCGGCGATTTCTTCCGTTGCCAGGGCCCGGGGAACCTCATAAGGTTTTAGCGGACGCAGCACGGAAACATGACCTTCCGGCGCAATGGCGCTGGGGGCCACCGGTAGCTCGCCGTTTAAATATGCCGGATCGGATATACGTCCCACATGCCATAACTGAATGACTATTTTTCCGCCGGCTTGGTGTACCGCTTCGGTCACCTCGTGCCAGGCGGCCACCTGTTTTTCCGACCAGATGCCGGGTGTATTGGGATAACCCACACCCTGAGGTGATACCGATGTCGCCTCGGTGAAAATAAGCCCGGCGCTTGCACGTTGCACATAATATTCTTTGGTTATCGCGCCGGGGCTACGTTGGTCCACTGCCCGCATCCGGGTCAATGGAGCCATAATGATACGATTGCTCAATTTCAGAGCGCCAATATTCAGAGGATCATACAACGTCGCCATGATTTTATCCTGTCAGTATCAATGATAATGGACTGATTTTAACCCGTTTTTACCGCGAGCGGTGTTACTGGCCGTGCTGTTCTTTGACCCAACATAAGGAACATAACGTACATAGCCGACAGGGTAGTGACGCCCTGGCGTTGCCACGCCTAGGTCAGAAAGCTGGAGTTAGTAAACCTGTGGTCTATGATCATTTCACTACGCGTCATGGATTACCGGCAGCTCTGTATGAAGGTTTCGATATCCGGCAAAAAATGCCATGATCAATGCTTAAATGGATGCGGCGGGTATTGGCCTTGACGCGAAGTCCAAGGTTGTTGCGTCCAGCTATATATGCATTATCACGCAGGGTCGATAAATACCGGACGTTTTATCTGCGCACAGCGGTTTACCGGAGTTAGCTGGGGTAAAAAGGGAATACCAGCTT
>JAATGH010000192.1 GCA_015654745.1 Enterobacterales bacterium | reverse complement strand
GGCGTCAGCGCCGGCGGCCGTACCGGTCTGACGGCGGTGGTAGTGGGTATTCTCTTTCTGGCCAGTCTGTTTTTCGCGCCGCTGGCGTCCAGCGTTCCGGCGTTCGCCACCGCGCCGGCGCTGCTGTTTATCGCGGTGCTGATGACGTCCGGCCTGGCGGAAATCGACTGGCGTGATATCACCGTCGCCGCGCCGGTGACCGTGACCGCGCTGACCATGCCGCTGACCTACTCCATTGCCAACGGCATTGCTTTCGGGTTTATTACCTGGACGGTAGTAAAATTATTAAGCGGCCGCTATCGCGATCTTAACGCCGCGTTAATTGTTTTATCTATATTGTTTGTGATCAAGCTGGGTTGGCTAAGCGCCTGATCCCGGCGACGCCGTTGAGCCTTGGCTCAGCAAAGATGTGGCGCCCCACGGTGGCCCCATCCCAACCACCCGCCCTGCCGGCATTTGCCCGCGGGGCGTTTTTTATGGGTCTGCCTGCGTCTTACTTCGCTGCCGGCGGCACGGGATGCTCGCTAAACTCCGCGGCGGAATAGGCCCATAAATACAACGAGGCGGTAGACCCATAGGGTGAATAACGCCGGCGATAGCGTTCAAAACGTTCGCGAGTCAGCGTCTTGTGACGATACAGGTTCATCATGCCGCGCCGAATGGCCAAATCGCCCCAGCTCAAGATATCGGGCCGGCCCAAGGAGAAAATCATCAACATTTCCGCCGTCCAGATGCCGATCCCGGGTAATTTGGACAGGGTATCGATAACCTGTTGGTCGGAATAATCATGGATGGCCGGCAGATCCAGTTCACCGCTCATGGCGGCCGTGGCTGCGCCCTTAATATACAGGGCCTTTCGCATGGACATGCCGCACGATTGGATCTGTTCCGCCGTAAGCTGTTCAAGGCATGGGGGCGTAAAAGCGCCCGCCAGCGCCAGCAGCCGCGCGTTCACGGTCTTACCGGCTTTGGTGGAAATTTGCTGGTCGATAATCGTGCCGACCAGGGCGGCGAACAGATCCGGCATCAGCGGCCGGGAAATCAGGCCAATACGCTCGATAGCCTGCGCCAGGCGTTTATCTTTACCGGCCAGAAACGCCAGCTCTTTGGCCCCGTATTCAAATACCGATCCAGGCTTAGGATTTTCCACTATTTCCAGCATTTGCATAAAAAACACCTTGTTAACGCCGTCAGTATGGGGATAAATACAGGTATAAGAATAGCATTTTGATAATTATATATACCCTAAATAATTCGAGTGCAGGAAGGCGGCACGCAAGTGCATCCTGATGAGCTTACCCAAGTAACAAAACCAACGCACCTGCAACTTGAAGTATGACGGATATAATAGAGATCGGGTCGCCCAGTTCATACACAGAGGTAACATACATGAAACCACGCAAGGTGATGATCATAGGCGCAGGCAACGTCGGCTCTTCCGCCGCATATGCCCTATTGAACCAGCAGATTTGCGAAGAGATTATCCTGGTGGATCTTAACAGCCAATTGGTGGAAGGCCACCGCCAGGATCTGGCGGACGCGGCGGCGTATATGCCGAGCCGCATTACCATCGCCACCCGCCCTTCCAGCGACTGCGCCGATGTGGATATCGCGGTGATCACCGTCTCCGGAGGCGCGCTCAAACCGGGGCAAACGCGGCTGGATGAATTGGATGCAACCGCGCGGATTGTGGGTCATATCGTGCCGGAAATGATGCAAAACGGGTTTAACGGCATCTTCCTGATTGCCACCAACCCTTGCGATATCATTACCTACCAAGTCTGGAAGCTATCCGGTCTGCCGCGTAATCAGGTGCTGGGCACCGGCGTATGGCTCGACACGACCCGCCTGCGGCGCATCTTGGCTGAACAATTGGATATTGCCGCGCAAAGCGTGGATGCGTTTATCCTGGGTGAACATGGCGACACCCAGTTTCCAGTATGGTCTCATTCGTCGGTCTACGGCATGACGCTAGCAGAGTACAGCCGGCTGAAAACCGGTCGGGAACTGGATTTTGCCGCGCTTGGCGACCGGACCCGCCAGCTTGGTTTTGAAATATACCAGCAAAAAGGCTGCACAGAATATGGCGTCGCCGGCACCATCACGGAAATCTGCCGCAATTTGTTTACCAGTAGTCATCGCGCGCTCACCGTGTCCTGCGTGCTCGATGGCGAATACGGCAAGCAGGGCTTGGCCATAGGCGTGCCCGCCGTGTTGGCCCAGCGCGGCGTGGAGCAAATTATCGAGCTGGATTTCAACGAGCTGGAGCAGCGGCAATTTGATGAATCCGCTGCCGCCATCAAACAAAACATTCAGCGCCTGGCGATAGTGCATCATTAATATCGCCGCCGGACCCGGCGCCGTTTTACGCGGCGCCGGGCCGGTCATCATGACATTAGCACCGCCAACGCAGCCACCTGCGCGCCACGCGTTTCAACCTTTTTTTCAAGATGTCGGTTTTCATCAGCCGGTACAGGCTTTGCTCCCCTTCCGGCGGCCCGCGGCAGATGATGTCCACGCCGCCGGCATGGCCCTGATTATTATGCAAGCAGCTGTGGCGCAGTCCGCAGGGGCAATTTGCGGGCAGTACGCCGGTATGGCAGTTTTTTACCGGGCAAAGCGGGTTTCCCTGCTGGATAAAAGGCGAGGTCACGCTGTAATGATGCATGGGCAATGCGGATTGGATCAGCGGCGCCGACAGCCGGGCATTCTGTATCGATTGAAGTAAAATCATTATCGTCAACAATATAAAAACCGGACGTAATGTCATCCCGATCTGATGTTTTCTGATAGTCATGAAATAACTTACCTGCGTTTTGCTTATGCCGTTGTCAACTCCCCAAAAAACAATTCTTATTGCCTGATGTGGGAGAGGATTATCTCTTTCGTTGCCGGTAAATAAATAACCTACTACATTTATTATTTTTAAAATAAAATTTATATAATTAGCTTCTCATAACATACTGTAATAATTAATTTTTACTCCACGCCAAATAACGCGGCCGAATAATAAGCTGAGCGTAAGCATGTATTGAAATGGCCTCGTTACTCAAGAGTAATAATCACCATATTCCCTATGCTACCATTTTTTTGCATCAGTCAAAACCCGCGCTTCCCGTTCGGCGGTATTGTTGTGGTTATTATTCATTGATGTTTATTTATTATTATTTATTGAATAAGTACCACTGAAAATAGAGGGATTATAATTAAACAGAAAAAATCGGCTAGGCGATATTATTCTAAGATCTTGATGTATTGTCTGTCGATGACCGGGGACGGGAAGGCAGCGAAAACCCCCTCCCGTTCGCCCCCGGCGCGGGGCTTCAATCGTTGCGGCCGGGAAACGGCCGCAACGCGATTTGCCGTTCGCCCTGTTTCATCTGGCAAAAGGCGGGGTCCCAACCATGGCACTGAGCGCCATCGGGCGTCACGGCAATGCCAGCCAGCCTAAGCGGACTTGCCTTCGCCCGGCAGACCGGCGGCGGCCAGCGCTTTCACTTCACCAATGGCTTTTAATTTTTTGGACAGTTCACGACGTTCTTTCGACAGTTCGGCGTTTTTAATGATGTAATCATCCACGCGGTCTTCATAATCGGTGCGCATGCTCGCAATGATCGCCTGCACTTCCTCTATGGACATGCCAGGTTTGATATAATCGCTCAAATTATCAAGCAGTAGCACACGTTTTTGGTTATCACGAATTTTTTTCTCGTTATCGGCAATCTCGCGCTGCAGCTTGTTTTTGCGGCGAAACATTCGTACAAACTCCAGAACATCCTGGAAAGAAGGCTTAATGTGGTCCATTTCAATATCCTTGCTCAGGTCAAAGGTTAAAAAGGCGGCGTCGGCGCATGGATAGCCGTTACCTTACAGAGTAGCAGCTATCGGTTGCAATGGCATTGGGCTATTTTACCCGCTTTTGGTGACTTCGCCACTGTTCAATCTTCCTTTAGCGGCAATGGCTTACGTAGAGCTTGGCATAGCAATCTGGCCATCTGCTCCAATTGCTGCGTCAGCTTCAGGCTGAGCCAGACATAGCCGAATATCGGCGCTTCCACTTGATTGCGCTGACTGGCTTGTTCCATAAGCTGCTTAAGCTCGGCGGCGATCAGCGCCAGTTCACCGCTATTGGCGACAATAGGGGCTGGATTACCCTGGCGTAGCGCATCGGCCAGGGTTGCCAGAGTCCGGAGAGTCACCATCTGCGTACTGCGCAGGGTGGTGGCGTTTAACAAGATAAAATGACTTTCCCTGGACGCCCACCAGGCATCGATTTGCAATTCCAGCACGCAGACAATATTACGGTTCAGATTCTGTATGGCGTCGAAGACATCCCTGGCTATCGCGCTCTCCTTGCTGGCGGGCGCCACCAGCGTGCCCATCTTCACCACGTCGCCCAGCAATTTTTTCAATCGGCTGTCTAGCCGCGGCCGCTCGATAACGTTAGGCGACACATACGCGGCATAAATTTTACTTAGGGCCGTCAGGCTAAAGCTCATCTGCATGCGCCAATGAATAAATGCCCGCTGCGGATAAATACTGGTGAACAGCAGCGCCAGCAGCGAACCGATAATCACGTCGCCGCTTCGCCACAGCGCGGTCTGCATATCTCCCGCCCCGGCGCCGCAAACCACCGCCAGCGTAATACCGATCAGCAGCGCCATATAAGGCCGCTTGCCCAGCGTAAGATACCCGCAGATAAACATGACGATACCGCACCATATCAACATCAGCGGCAGCGAATAGAGTTCAAGGCGCAGGCCAATCAACCCGGATACGGCACCAAACGCCGTACCGATGATCCGCTGCACCGCCCGTTGCAGCACATTTCCCCAAAATGAAATCGGCCCCATGACCACCACCAGGGTAATCAGCGGCCAGGTTCCCTACGGTATATCCAGCACCCGAATGATCATAAAGGTCAGAACAAAGGCCAGACCGATCCGCAGGCCGTGGGCAACGCGATAATGTTGGTAAATGGTATGTTCAAGGGAGGAAATTTTTCTGTCCAAACGCACGTGAATTGACCTGGAAAAACTAGCGGGATGGCTAGTCTAAAGAATTCTGCCGCATTTCACAGCACTAATTCTCCTGGCCTATGTCTAGTTGTAAATTGAGCGCGTTGAACAACTCTTTTCAGCCTACGGGGAAATCACTGGCTATAATTCAATTTACAATAAATACACTCGCAATAATGCGGGTAATCTCCGCCAGCCTGTTTAATTTACTTACAACTTATAACAGTTGCTAAAACGTGCCCGCTTTGCCTGATAAGCAGTTGACTAGCAAGGAATAGCGCGTGCCGTAACCCCTAAAGTCCGCGGGCGGTCCAGGGCAATAATGCGATCGGGATCAAAGTTGATTGCAAAGTTACGTAATTGTTAGCAACATAGCCATTATTTGCAACATTAACCATGCATCAACCAGCAACACAGAGTCAGAGTGAGTATGTCGTAGCGACAAAACCTATCAATAAAAAACAGAGCAATGCGTGATGCGCATTGACTCAATAGGATACGGGAAGCAACTATGCGCAAGAAAAAAAGCACGCTGCCGGGGGTGACCCGCAGGCAACTTCTGTCCTATTCCGCCGCCACGCTGGCCATTGGCGCCGGCGTGGGCGCCAAAGCCGCCACGCTGACCGGCACTCCCGTATGGCAGCCTTTTGCCCATAACCCGGTATCGGATAACTCTGCGCCGGGCTGGCAGTTTTTCACCGATAAAGAGGTTGCCACCCTGGAGGCGATGGTCGAGCGATTTATTCCCGCCGATGAGCTGAGCGTAAGCGGTAAAGACGCCGGTTGCGTAGAATTTATCGATCGGCAAATGAAGAGTTTTTACGGCACATTCTCACGCCTTTACCGGGAAGGCCCCTTCCAGGAAGGTACGCCGGAACAGGGCGATCAGTCACCGCTGGTACCTCAACAGCGCTATCGTATCGGATTGGCCGATTTAGACGCCTATTGCCAACAGAACTTTCAGAAAGCCTTTCATCAGCTCCCCCCCGCCCAGCGTGACCAAATCTTAACCGGATTGGAAAAGGGCGACATCAAACTTGCCAATATCGATGCAAAACTGTTCTTTAAGCAGGTCTTGGATAATACCATGGAAGGTTTTTTCGCCGATCCGATGTACGGCGGCAACCGCGATATGGTGTCATGGAAAATGATCGGTTTTCCCGGCGCACGTTACGATTACCGCGACCTGATTGAGCAGCACAATCAGGATCTGCATTTAACGCCGGTGAGCATTGGCGGCGCTGAGCAATGGAAAACCAAGGGATAATCAACATGGCAAAGAAACTCCCTAAAACCGACGTTGTGGTGATCGGTCTGGGCTGGGCGGGGGCAATTATTGCCAATGAACTCACCGATGCCGGCCTGGACGTCATCGCCATCGAGCGCGGCCCATGGCGCGATACCGCTCGGGATTTCAACGTAGCGTCCGTTACCGATGAGCTGCGTTACAACCGCAGCCAAGAGCTCATGCTGCGCACCAAACAAAATACCGTCACCATGCGCAACGACCCGTCGCAAACCGCCCTGCCGATGCGCAGTTGGGGTTCATTTCATCCCGGCAACGGTACCGGCGGCGCCGGTAACCACTGGGCCGGCATTACCTTTCGTTTTCAACCCGAGGAGTTCCGGCTCAAAAGTCATTTATTGGAGCGTTATGGCGCCGATGCCATGCCTAAGGAACTGACCCTCCAGGACTGGGGCACCGATTGGGAGGAAATGGAGCCGTTTTATATGCAGTTCGAGCGGGTGGCCGGCACCTCCGGCTATGCGTCCAATCTCAACGGAATCAAACGCGCGGGCGGCAACCCCTACGAGGGTATGCGTTCGGGCGAGTATCCCACGCCGCCCATGAAGCAACCCTACGGCCCGACGCTGTTTGCCGAAGCCGCCCGCGGCCTGGGATATCAAGCCTTTCCGGTGCCCTCCTCCCTGGTGTCGCAGGCCTATACCAACCCGCTGGGCGTCACCATGGGGCCGTGCACCTACTGTGGTTTTTGTACCAACTACGGCTGTGCCAACTATTCCAAAGCCAGCGCCATCACGACGGTTATCCCGGTCTTGGTGCGTAAAGATAACTTCTCGGCCCAGACCAATTGCGAAGTGATGAAGGTCCTGCTCGACTCCACCGGCAAACGCGCAACCGGCGTGGTCTATATTGACTCCTCGGGCGACGAGTGGGAGCAACCCGCCGACCTGGTTATCGTCACCGCTTTCACGTTCGAGAACGTACGATTAATGTTGCTCTCCGGCGTCGGCAAACCCTACGACCCGGTGACCAACAGCGGCACCACGGGTCGCAACTACGCTTACCAGACCGCCAACTCGGTACAGCTGTTTTTCGACAATAAAAACTTCAATCCGTTTATCGGCGCCGGCGCGGTCGGTATGGGCATTGACGATTTCAACAACGATAATTTCGACCATCACGGCCTGGGATTTTTTGGCGGCGGCAGCATCCGTGTGACGCCCATCGGCGCGGCCCCCATCGCCTACCACCCCACCCCGCCGCAAAGCCCCACCTGGGGCAGCGAATTCAAACGCCAGGTAAAAAATAATTACCTCAGTAGCATGAGTATTGGCTGCGAAGCCAGCAGCTATAGCACGCGCACGAATTACCTCTCCTTAGATCCCAACTATAAGGATCCCCTGGGACGGCCGCTGCTACGGGTAACCTTTGATTTTTCAGCCAATGATTTGAAAATGGCCAAATACTGCACCGATCGGGTGGGTGAGATCGCCAAGGCCATGAACCCGCGTGAATTTTACCTGCATCCCATGAAGGGCCACTGGAATTCCGCACCTTACCAGTCCTCCCATATTGTCGGCGGTTTTGTGATGGGCGCCGATCCCGCCACCAGTTCAGTGAATAAACATCTGCAGGTATGGGATGTACCGAACCTGTTTGTGGTTGGCGCATCGGCCTTTCCGCAAAACCCCGGCTATAACCCCACCGGGACCGTGGGCGCGCTGGCGTTTAAAGCCGCATACGCCATTCGCCATTATTACCTGCAACGCCCTGGGGAGATGATTACCGCATGAAAACAATGATTGCATGGTCTATCGGCCTGCTGGCGCTGGCGGCCAGCGTAGGACAGGCTTTGGCCCAGCCGGAATATGATCAGGTGGAAAAAGGGCGCTATCTGGCCGTGGTCGGCGACTGTACCGCCTGCCACACCGTCGACGCCAAACAGCCGTTTGCCGGTGGATTTCGCATCGATACCCCCTTTGGCGCCCTATTAGGCGCCAACATCACTCCCGATGTGCAAACCGGCATCGGTAAATGGACTTTCGACGACTTCCAGCGCGCCATGTCGCAGGGCGTCGGCCATGGCGGCAAACGTCTCTATGGCGCCATGCCCTTTACCGCCTACACCAAAATGACCCGGGAAGATAACCAGGCGCTGTGGGCCTACCTACAAACGCTGCAGCCGATCTATCATCCGGTGGAAACCAACCAGCTGCCGTTCCCCTTTAATATTCGCACCAGCCTTATTGCCTGGAACTGGCTCAATTTCCATCGCGGAGAATTTGTGCCGGATGCGGGTAAATCCGCCCAATGGAATCGCGGGGCCTACCTGGTGGTAGGGCCGGGTCACTGCGGCACCTGCCATACGCCGAAAAACCTGCTGGGTGGCGATAAAAACGATCGTTTCCTCACCGGCAATAATTTGGGCGCCTGGTGGGCGCCGGATATCACCAATAACGATCACACCGGCATCGGCTCCTGGAGCGAAGAGGATCTGGTAGCCTACCTGCGCACCGGCGTAAACCGCTACGACATTGCCTCCGGCCCGATGGCGGAAGAGGTGGAACACTCTTCCCAGCACTGGACCGATACCGATCTCAAGGCGGTGGCGGCCTATCTTAAGGATGGCAAAAAAACCGACGCCAAGGCACCCGAGCCGCTAAAGGCAGACGATAGCCGCATGGTGGCCGGCAAGGCCATTTATTTCGACCGCTGCTCCGCCTGCCATAATTCGGCCGGCACCGGCGAGGCGAATATTTTCCCCCGCCTGGCGGATAACCCGCTGATCCGGGCCGGCAATCCGACATCGCTGATCAACGTCGTATTGGCCGGCAGCCGCGGCGGCGCCACCGCCAGCCGCCCCACCGCGCCGGCAATGCCCAGCTTCGCCTGGAATCTTAACGATGATGAGGTCGCAAGCGTATTGACCTATATTCGCAACAGTTGGGGCAATGCGGCGGACCCCGTCAAACCGGCCGAGGTAAAGGATCTGCGTAAATCGCTAAAGCCATAGGAAAACAGGTCAAGCACCGGCCATCACCAGCGGAACCCCAAGAAACTTGGGGTTCCAATTTAACCCGGCGAATCACTTTCCTTATATAGCATCCGCCTATGGGCACCCTAATCGCCAGCGATGTCCCATCGCTATCCAATGGTTTTCCTGTCGATACCCGTCATACTTCAAGCCGCAGGCGCGTTGCCTGCGCTCGAATTATTCAGGGTATAAGCAGATAAATAACTGTGAATTTTAATGAGTTATTAATGTTGGTAACCGGCTAGCCATTTTTTTCGGTTGGGCGTGACGAAAAAACTTACTGATAAAATCGCATTAATTATGTACTTCATAAATAGTGTGACTGAAACCTATAGACTCATCATATTATTTTCATTTATGACTAATTATTTAGTAATAATTTAATTATATTTCATCGAAAAAATTATAAATAATAAATATATCCCTACAATCAATCAATTACACCAATCGGCTATTTTCGCTGAGCAATCTATTATCGAGATGTCGTTTACGCTATGATATCCGCAAACCATAGAAACCTAATTGTTTCTATAATTTCAGATAAAAGATTCACGTTCAGCAATCTTTTTACTCACTCAACCTTAAATATATATCTATGAAAAACGTTAGCTCGTCATTAGCCTGGAAAATGGTTTTTGTCTTTAGCGGGTTATTCTGGCTCGCCGTCATCACAATGATCGTCCGCTAAGCATCCGCGGGTTACGCTGCGTCTAAACATCGTATGGTAGCCCACGCCGCCAAGGCGCGGGCTGCGTTGATTACTTTACTGCCGGCAGCGTCTGATACGGCACTTCCCGATCGCTGCGACCCTCGATGCCATAGGCGCGATAGGCCGCGCGCAAACCAAATAAAAATATGCTGACCATAACAAAGATAAACACCGCGGTAAGCCCGGCGTTAAGCTGGTTATTAAATACCAGCCGGCCCATTTCCGTCATGGTCTTGGCCGGACCGATCAGCTGGTCCCGATCGATCCCGACCTGATATTTACGCGCCAGCGCCAGAAAACCCACCCGCGGATCGGCGGAGAGGATCTTCATCAGCCCGGCGGTAGTCGTGCAGACCAGTAAAAACACCATCGGCAGGCCG
>JAATGH010000273.1 GCA_015654745.1 Enterobacterales bacterium | reverse complement strand
TTCTTCCGTGAAACATTTTTACAAATTAGTGAGATTATTCCTAATTGCGCCGCAACTCTAACGCTGAATCCGTCGTTCATACAATCTACCCCCAGGCAAATTTTAGATAAAGTGTGATCCAGATCACATAAATTCAGTTTACTTGATCAGATTTGCTACTGGTCTGACATGATCGACGCTGAAAAAATAGGCGAATTCCGAAAAATCGTTTACAAGGAGCACCTGCCAACCCTAAAAACAGCGCTTTGCACTAATTTCATCCAAAATAATAGAATATCGTTCGTTATTCGCAATTTCCCATTGAAAATAATCCACAAATTGGTTCTAGATAGCATAAATGCTGCTTTTGTGGTAATTTTCGCTTTGATACATCATTAACAATAACGAAACATTTTACTTATATTCTTACCGAATCGAGCGCAATGGCAGGCCCGCGAATGTTGGAATCTGATAAGAACAGTTAAGACTAGGCTTATTTAGCCAGCAAAATGAAATGATAAGTAAACAAGTGTGATGCAGTTTTTGGGGTGAAAAAATGCCCGCGGCTATATAAGCTGCGTAACAATTATATCGGCAACGATATACAAAACTTGAGGCAAAATTGATCAAAATTTTGGCATTCTTTTCATCAAGTGTTTATTTTAGATCGTTTTTTGTACCCATCTGGTTTAGGGCGTCCAACGGGTTTTGCACTGACAGGAATATGAAGAAGGGAACATAAGTAAAATGCCGACGAGCAAACTTAACGATTACCCCCTTGCGCAGGTACATTTTACCGATGGCACGACGTTGCTTTATCTGGATACTTATTAGCCAATCATTTTATTAACCATTGTTTAACATAAGGTTCCCTTTATCACTCACGCCCATCCTCAACGGCAGTCAAGCTGACCAGGACAAAAACCTGCTCGTGCAATAGCACAATCCGGTCCCAATGCGATCGTTACCCGGCCGCTACACAAAAAAAAACATCACCGCTGACAATTCGCACGGTGATGTTGATGACAGCGAGACGTATACCCTCGATTTCTATCGGTGCCACAAACGATTGGCAACAACGGTATCTAGGCTATCTAGCTATATATAAGGAAGCGCATTGCCGATCAAGACGTTTTGGCCGCCTTGCTGGACTGTATGGGTACGGCTTTGAGATCGTTTAAAAAGGATTGACGCCAATGGACAATATCATTTTTGGTGATCACCGCCATCATCTCCTGGTAACGGGAGATACGTTCAGCCAGCGGCATGCTTAACGCCTTATCCAACGCAGCGGCGACGCCATCGCGATCGTATGGATTGACCAGCAGCGCGGTGGTTAATTCATTAGCGGCCCCGGCGAAACGAGATAAAATAAGCACGCCGGGGTTGGCTGGATCCTGCGAGGCGACATACTCCTTAGCCACCAAATTCATCCCATCGCGCAGAGGCGTCACCAAACCGACTTCACAATGACGAAAAATTTTCATCAGCAGACTGCGTTCATAGTGCTGATTAAGATAAAACAGCGGCGTCCATTCCAGCGTTGAGAAATGACCGTTGATGCGCCCCGCTTCCATCTCAAGCTCATGCCGAATGTCCTGATAAGCCTGCACATCCCCGCGTGAGGTTGGCGCGATCTGAAAATAACGAATATTGCCGCGATGCTGGGGGTAATTTTCCAAGAGCGTTTCAAAGGCCTGAAAGCGTTCCGGTAGCCCTTTTGAGTAATCCAGGCGGTCGACGCTGATAATTAATTGGCCGTTCAATTTATCTCGTAAATGGGCCAATTTCGGCGGCAGGGCGCCTTCCGCCAATTGGCGGATACTCTCCGGCTCCACGCCGATAGGGTAAACCCGCACGGTGACCGATTTTCCGTAGGCGGCAAAGCGGTCATCGGCCAACTGTTCTACCTCGGTGACCAGCGAAAGGTTCTCGATAAATGCCAGACGATCGGTTTCTGCCTGAAAACCGATCAGATCGTATTCACATAACATTTCAAGCAGCTCTTTGCGCGGCGGCAAGGCGTTAAATATTTCTGAGGTTGGGAACGGGATATGCAGGAAGAAACCAATACGATTTGCCATCCCCAATTTACGGCAAGCAGCGGCAAAAGGTAGCAGGTGATAATCGTGGATCCAGAGGATATCGTCTTTTTCCACCAGGGGTTGCAACCGTTCAGCCAACCGTTCATTTACCTGGCAATATCCATCGTAATCCTCACGCTGATATTGCACCAGATCCAGGCGATAGTGGAATGCAGGCCAAATAACGGTATTAGAAAAATTAAGGTAATACTGGTCATATTCGCTTTGCTTTAAGGTGAATGACGCGAACGTGATGTTGTCTTGTTGATTCTTTTCAAGGGGTAATTCTTCTTCGCTAATTTTTCCATTCCAGCCAAACCATAAGCCACCGGCGTCTTTTAACGAATCCATGATACCGACCGCCAAGCCACCGGCGCTTTCTTTCTTCCCTTCCATAGCCGCAATACGATTCGACACTACCACTAAGCGACTCATAAATCCTCCCCAACTGAGATTTTGGTTTTAATAGAATA
>JAATGH010000160.1 GCA_015654745.1 Enterobacterales bacterium | reverse complement strand
AGTTCCTCGCGATGCTCAAGTATCAGTTGTGACAGCCTGAGCAGGATGGTTTTACGTTCTAGCGGCGCGAGTCCCGACCAGGTGCCGGCGTTGAACGCCTTACGCGCTGATTCCACCGCGGCATTCACATCCTCTGATTGACAGGCGGTCACTTCGGCCAGTATCCGATCGGTCGCCGGATTTACCACCCTGAAAACCTGTTTACCGATGGCAAAATGGGGCTTGCCATCAATAATGGCATGGCCGATAAAATTCTGATGGCTGAGTTTGTTTTCCCAAAACGTTCTGTCAGACATAGGCCAGCTCCTTAGCGGATGGCGATGGTAATGGCAACTCGCCATTAAGGATCATGTTGGCCGCCCGTTCGCCAATCATGATGGTTGGCGCATTAGTGTTGCCGCTGATCAGGGAGGGCATAATCGACGCATCGGCGACCCGCAACCTGTCGATACCATGGACCTTTAGCGTTTGCGGATCGACCACGCTCATCGGGTCAATGCCCATTTTGCAGGTTCCCACCGGGTGAAAGACGGTGGCGCAATACTCTTTAACATACTGGTGAAGTTGTTCATCAGTGTTAACCTTCTCGCCGGGCAGCATCTCTTTACCGCGGATTGCGTCAAATTCCGGCTGGGCGAGAATACGCCTGGCCACCTTGATCCCTTCCACCAGCACCTTGGCGTCTGTGGGGTCGGCGAGGAAATTAAAATCAATGACCAACTGACCATCGCGGTCGAGTTTCAGTGAACCAACCGACTTGGGACGCAGCACACAGGTATGAATGGCATATCCGTGGCCGAACTCGAACAGACGTCCGCGGTGACTACGGTACCCGGGCACAAAGTGAAATTGAATGTCAGGCGCCGATGGGCTCAGCGGGGTGGAGGCAAAACCACCGGCTTCCACGTAATTTGTCGTCAGCCAGCCCCGCCGGCCAAACGCATATTTTAGCGGCGAAGATAGGATTGGCCGCCATGCCGCCAGGGAAAAACCCAGCGTAAGCGGGCTTTTGGAACGGATGGTGACCAACCCGTCCAGGTGATCCTGCAAATTCTGGCCCACGCCAGGCAGGTGATGGACCATCGGGATGCCCGCGTTTTTCAACACCTGCTGCGGGCCAATGCCGGATTTCAGCAGGATATGCGGTGAGCCGATGGAGCCGGCGGTCAGGATAACCTCCTTATCCGCCAGCAAGGAAACACGCTCTTGGCCGCCGCCCTGTTTGACCCGAACACCCTGCACGGCGTTGCCGCTGATAATAAGCTCCTGAACTTCACAGTCGGTAAGGATAGTCAGATTGCTTCTGCCAAGACGAGGGTGCAGAAACGCGCGATAACTGGACAGCCGTTCTCCGTTTTTCTGGGTCACGTTATAGATACCGACGCCGGTCATCTGCGCGCCGTTGAAATCCGTGTTTACAGGCAACCCGATACGCTTGCCGGCGTTGACGAACAGCGCTGAGACCGGATTGGGGTCACGGGGGTTATCAACCAGCAATTCTCCGCTAAAACCGTGATACGCCGGGTCCTGCGATAGCAGGTTGTTTTCAGAGCGTTTGAACCACGGCAGCACGTCATCCCAGCCCCAGCCCTGGCATCCAGCCTCTTGCCAGCGCGCATAGTCGGCGGGCAAACCCCTGATGTAAATCATGCTGTTCATCGACGAGGAACCGCCGAGGACTTTCCCGCGCGGGATGTGTAATTGCCGCCCTCCCAGGTTCGGCTGTGGAGCTGAATAGAAGTTCCAACTGAACTTTTGGCTTTTATACAGTGTAATGGTCCCCGCCGGCGTCTTGATCCGCGGCGTTGCGTCACGGCTTCCGGCTTCAATCAGGCAGATTTTCAACTCCGTTCTTTCCGATAAACGCGCGGCGAGCACTGAACCGGATGAACCACCGCCAATAACGATATAATCATATCTATTACTTTTTTTCATAAGCAGGTCCACGTCTTATTTATACGCTGCAGCCTGGGTGGCTGGCTGGGTTCGGCTCATCAAATAATAAACAGGGGAAACCACGATGAGCCCCACGATCCATGAAATATCGGCACCTCCGAGGGCGTTGGCCGCCGGGCCGGTAAAGATAGCGGTGGCCATAAAAGGAATTTCCACCACGATGCCAAGGACATAACAAAAGATTGCCCTGGAATTGAAATAGCCATAGATCCCACCGTCGCGACGGAAAAACGAAGGGACATCATATTTACCGTGGGCAATCAGGTAATAATCCACCAGATTAATGGCGGTCCAGGGCACCAGGACATAGAGCAGCATCAGGATAAAGTTGGTGTAATTGGCCAGGAAATTTTCCTGGCCATAGATGGCAATGGCAATTTCAATCAGGATGGTGGCGATAGCCGTTAAAATCCTGGCCCCCGACAGCGGCGACCATCTAGGGAAGAAGGTCTGCCCGAGCGTCAGAGTGCAAAGAACGCCACAATAGAGGTTCATGGCGTTGGTGGCGGCGATTCCCAGTGCAAACACGATGATCACGATAGAAGAAAATCCGCCGGTCATATTAACAATACCGGTTATCAGATCCCCCTCAACCACGCAGATGGAGACCAGAATGCCCAGGATCATTGGAAATAACGATCCCAGCACGCAGCCGATATAACTGCACCAGAACACGCTACGCTCACTGATATCCTTAGGCATATAGCGGGAGTAATCGGATACGTACGGGGCATACGCCAATTGCCATAACGCGGCGACCGAGATGGCGCCGAGAAAGCCTCCGGTGTTAAAACCATTGCGGCTTAAGAAATCCGCCGGCAGGCCGTAATCGAAAATAATCCAGACAAAGGTCGCGGCGAGAATGATGCCTGAAACCCAGGACATCACCTTGGTATAGGCATGGATCAGATTATAGCCAAACGCGGTGGCAATCAGGCTTAACACGGCTACGGTGATAATCCATACGTCCGTCGATATGGGAGAATAAATAGCATGCAGCGACTGTCCGCCCAGCACCAGGTTGGATGCGAGAAAACCGATATACATTAAAACGACCAGGGCAACCACCAGCACCGACCCATATGAACCGAATTGCCCCCTGGTCTGCACCATCTGCGGTACGCCAAGCTGAGGCCCCTGGGCTGAATGAAGCGCCATGAAAAGTCCGCCGGCCAGGTTGCCGATCAGGACCGCCACCGTCGCCCAGAGAAAGGATAGATGGAATATACTGACCGCCAAGGCACCGGTTATCACGGTAAGCAGCATGATATTGGAGCCAAACCAGATGGTGAAAAGATCACGCGGTTTACCATGCCGTTCTGATAAGGGAATGGGTTGAATGGTACTGAGTTCTACTGATGCGGCTGATGCGCTGTTTTTATCGCTGTTCGTCATGATTTGGCTCTCAAAAAAAATTAGTCAGCAGGCGGCATGCGTTTATGCACAATCATCAGTGACCCTGTAAGTAACAGGGTTGTTGTTGGATTGTTACATTAGGATCCATGGTGCAGGAGCATGGGCAGGGGTGAAAGGACTAAAAATATGGGTAACCTCAATAAAAATATTGGTTAGCCGCAACGTACTGAACGCTGCCCCATGGACGAGCAGGGGGAAAAGATGTGATGGCGGTCAAAAGATATAAATTTAATAATTTTCAATATATTGTGATGAAAAATATTTTTATGCACGGGTTAGGTGCATAAATGCACTATGCGGAAGCGACGCTAAGCATAAATATCCTATCTTAAAGATGGCTTTAACAATAAAAATACTATCTTTTTTCAGCGTTTTGCTTGCCAGGGTGCCGCTAAATAGTTTAAAGCTACTCAGCATGTATGCCTGATAATAATAAATAAGGTTAAATATGCAGCATTTCACATTAAAACAGCTCAAATACTTCGTCGCGGT
>JAATGH010000413.1 GCA_015654745.1 Enterobacterales bacterium | reverse complement strand
TTGGCCAATAAAATAATCTGCCGCAGGCGATCTTCCCACAGGCGGCACGCGGCGAAGCGCCGCATGAGCTCGTCACCATCAATATCACGACCAAACGGATGGTCGCCAGGGAGTAGATTATGCATAAAAATCCGCTTATTGAGTCAGTCCAGCAACAAGGATAAGGCTTTTTTCACCGCGAGCACCAGCCGATCCACATCCTCAAGGGTATTGTATGGCGCAAAGGATGCGCGCAGCGTACCGCTAACGCCGAGAGCCGCCATCAGCGGCTGGGCGCAGTGCTGCCCGGCGCGCAGGGCAATACCTTCCCTGGCCATAATCAAGGCGATATCCTGGTGATGCGCGCCGCTGAATTCAAATGCCAGCAGCGGTGAATCGGCGCCGCGAAACGTTCGAAACCCCGGTATCTGCGCCAATCGTCCTTCGGCCGTGGCGGCCAGCTGCTCGCTGTGCCGTTCAGCCGCGACCAGGTCCTGTTGCCCCAACCAGTCCAACGCGGCGCCCAGGCCAATCGCGCCGGCAATATTCGGCGTCCCCGCTTCAAAACGCAATGGAACCGCCTGGGGGGTAAAACCGCTAAAAGAGGCATCGGTCAACATTTTTCCACCGCCCTGCCAGGGGGGCATCGCCGCCAACAGCTCGGGTTTACCATATAACACGCCAATGCCGGTCGGCCCATACAGTTTATGCCCGGAAAACGCATAAAAATCGATATCCACGGCGCGCAGATCCAGCGGCCGGTGCACCGCCCCCTGAGCACCGTCGAGCATGATGACCGCCGCCGACCCGCGCCGGACGATCTCCACGATCCGGTTCAGATCAGGGCGCCCGCCGGTCACGTTTGACATCTGGCTAATGGCCACGATGCGGGTTTTGTCCGTGAGCAACCGCGCCAACGCGCGGCGATCCGGTAGCAAATCATCGCCAAGCGGCCATTTGACGACCTTGGCGCCGGTCTGTTGGGCGACCATGAGCCAAGGGATCAGATTGGCATGATGCTCCGCTTCGCTAACCAGTATTTCGTCATCCGGCAGCAACCGGGGCCGGGCATAACTTTGCGCGACCAGGTTGATTGACTCGGTCGTGCCCCGGGTCCAAATAATACTGTCGGTTGCCGGGGCGTTGAGCCAGTTCGCCACCTTGGCTCGTGCCTGTTCGTAATACTCGGTGAGCGAGACCGCACCCTGGTACTGGCTGCGGTGGACATTACCGCCTTCATGACGATAAAACCCATTGGTCGCATTTATCACTGCGTCCGGTTTGAGCGCGGTGGCGGCGCTATCAAGATAGACAACCTCTTCCCGTAAGGCCGGGAAATGGCGTCGGAACGCGTCAACATCAAAGTTAACCATCGATGGTCCTTATGCAACCTCGTATCCCGGCCCAATGCCGGGCGCCTGTTTTGCCGCTCGATACGGAATATTCCTATTATCGCCGGCTAAGCACCCTATATGACAGGATTTAATCCCGTTTTGTGGAAAAAAACCTAATGGTTGTTATGCTAATAATCATGCGGTGAGTTAATAGACCCTTACCTACCACGCGATGTTCCCTGAGGAACAGGCCTGTTTTTCGATCGTGGCGGGGCACCGTCCAGCAAGATTTTGCGATTTATATTCTGCAAGGAGTTAATGATGAAAAAGACAGCAGCAGTGATATCCGTTTTTATGTTTGCCCTTACGCTAAGCGCATGTTCCAGTAATTATGTGATGCATACCAATGATGGACGCACCATAGTGACGTCGGGCAAACCTAAAGTCGATGATGAAACCGGCATGATCGGTTATAAAGACGCCAGCGGTACCGTGCAGCAGATTAACCGCGCCGATGTGAAAGAGATGATGGAAGCGCAGTAGGGCCTGGCGCGAACGCGTGAATCGGCCCAATCGCGATAAGATGAAGATAGTTGCCGATATAAAAAAGCACCGCTTGCGCGGTGCCCAATCGTTTATCTGGACAGACAGACTTACCCGCCATACGTCAAGTCTCATGAGCGTTGGCTTTCCTTGCTCGCCCCGGTCGCTTTTTTGAGTCAGCTCTCGGGATTCGCTGCGTCGCCGCCTTCCTGAAACTTGAATTATTTAGGGTATAGTATTCAGAACGACTGAAAATAAATAGCGGGGTATTGCCGGGAGGCAGAGACTCTGCCAAAAAGTAAGATGCTATTTACGACAGGCCTGAAAAACAGACCAAAATTTGCAAACACAACATCACATTACCCGCCAAAAGCCTGTTCGAAACGCCGGGCGGCAAAATTATCCGCTGTACAGCCACGTCATAATCCCATCACAATCGCATCATGATTTCACTATAACGCCAGCCAAGCTGTTAATTTCACTGCATTATTCAGCCTTGTCCGAACCTGCTTTTCGTTCCGGCCGGTTAGTATGCATAACTATAGGTATTTGCTGGTGCATACACAACGGACAAATTATAATGCCTCGGATAAAAAAAACTAATAGGTAAAGCATTCGTGCTGTTCTTTGTCTCTGGCGTAAACGAGTTTCCCACCCATGTCTAAACGCTTACCGCCGCTCAATGCCTTGCGGGTGTTTGATGCTGCAGCTCGTCATCTTAGCTTTACCAAAGCGGCCGAGGAGCTTTTTGTCACCCAGGCCGCGGTCAGCCATCAAATAAAATCCCTGGAGGATTTTCTCGGCTTGAAGCTGTTTCGCCGGCGCAACCGTTCGCTGCTGCTGAGCGAGGAGGGGCAAAGTTACTACCTGGATATCAAGGAGATCTTTTCCGATCTGGCCGATGCCACGCGCCGCCTGCAGTCGCGTAGCGCCAAGGGCGCGTTGACCGTCAGCCTGTTGCCGAGTTTTGCCATACAATGGCTGGTGCCCCGCTTGTCGAGTTTCAACGCCGCCTGGCCTGGGATCGACGTTTTGATTCAGGCGGTGGACCGGGAAGAGGATAAGCTGGCGGACGATGTGGACGTCGGGATTTTTTATGGCCGCGGCAATTGGCCGGGCCTGCGCGTAGAGAAGCTCTATGCGGAATATTTGTTGCCGGTATGCGCGCCGGTACTGCTCAGCGGGGCACATCCGTTAAAAACGCCGGAGGATTTGGCTCACCATACGCTGCTACATGATGCTTCCCGCCGGGATTGGCAGGCCTATACCCGGCAATTGGGCCTGAACCATATCAACGTTCAGCAGGGGCCGATTTTTAGCCACAGCGCCATGGTGCTGCAGGCGGCCATTCATGGACAGGGCGTGGCATTGGCCAATAACGTGATGGCGCAAACGGAGATTGAGGCCGGCAGGTTAGCCTGCCCGTTTAACGATGTGCTGGTAAGTAAAAATGCTTTTTATCTGGTTTGTCATGACAGCCAGGCGGAAGTGGGTAAAATAGCCGCCTTTCGCCAATGGATTATTGGCCGAGCGGCTAGCGAGCAAGAAAAATTTCGTTTTCGTTATACCCCATAATTTAACAATCAGGATTATTAAAATGCGTAGTCGCGCAATGTTGGTTTTTGCCGCCATCAGTGGCTTGGCTTTTGTCGCTTTGGGGGCCTTCGGCACTCATATATTAAGCCAGTCGCTAGGGGAAAGGGAAATGTCCTGGCTGAGAACCGGCCTGGAATATCAGGCGTTCCATACGCTGGCCATCATGGCGTTGGCGAGTGCTATGCAGCGTAATGTCAGCCTGTGGTTTTACTGGAGCGGAGTGCTGCTGGCGCTGGGTATTGTCTTGTTCAGCGGCAGCCTGTACTGCCTGGCCATGTCGCACTTGCATCTATGGGTCTATATTACCCCCATCGGTGGTCTCTGTTTTATCGCCGGATGGATTTTGATGTTAATTGGCGCGTTGCGTCTAAAGAATAAGGCCAATCGCCATGAATAAAGTTATTTTGTACTGCCGTCCTGGATTCGAAAAGGAATGCGCTGCGGAAATCAGTGAAAAGGCCGGCGCGCTGGACATCTTTGGTTTTGTCCGGGTAAAGGACCATAGCGGTTATGTTATTTTTGAATGCTACCAGCATGACGAGGCGGATAAGCTGATTCGCGAACTGCCGTTTCGCGATCTGATTTTTGCCCGGCAAATGCTGCTGACCGGGGAACTACTGCGCGATTTGCCCGTCGATGACCGCATCACGCCGATTGTCGGCATGCTGACCGGGGCCATCCAGGGTGCCGGGGATCTGCGGGTCGAAGTGCCGGATACGAACGAAAGCAAGGAACTGATGAAGTTCTGCCGCAAATTTACCGTTCCGCTGCGCGGGGCGCTGCGCGCGCAAAAAATTCTCGCCACGCGCGAGGAGGCTTTTCGGCCGGTCATTCATGTCTTTTTCATTGCCCCCGGCTGTTGTTATGTCGGCTATTCCTACAGTAATAATAATTCGCCGTTTTATATGGGCATTCCGCGGCTCAAATTTCCTTCGGATGCGCCTAGCCGCTCAACCCTGAAACTTGAAGAAGCCTTTCACATTTTTATTCCCCATGATGAATGGGATGAACGCCTCGGCAGCGGCATGTATGCGGTTGATTTGGGCGCCAGCCCCGGCGGCTGGACCTATCAGTTGGTAAAGCGCAGCATGATGGTACATGCGGTGGATAATGGCGCCATGGCGGAGAGCCTGATGGCGACCGGGCAGGTGATGCATCATCAGGCTGACGGGTTTAAGTTTGAGCCTCCGCGTAACAACGTCTACTGGTTGGTCTGCGACATGGTGGAAAAACCCAGTCGGGTTGCCCAGCTGGCCGCGGATTGGGTGGTTAACGGCTGGTGCCGTGAAGCGATTATCAATCTTAAGCTGCCAATGAAAAAACGCTATGAAGAGGTAAACCAAAACCTGGCGCTGGTGCGTGATGCATTACAGGAAAATGGCATCCATTCCGAAGTGCACGCCAAGCAGCTGTATCACGACCGCGAAGAGGTTACGGTGCACATCCGCCGCTTCTGGAGCGCGGTGCCAGGGCGGCGCGACGAACGCTGATCGTCGCCCGGTTGCCGGGCTGGCTCCGCTGGACGAACTGGCGTTACCGCCCCGCTAGCCGGAGCTGTTGCAGATTGCCGTCCAGCTGGATGTCGGTATCCAGGGTCGCCACCTGCCGGCAGAGGAAAGCCATGTCCCGGTGCTGCTCAAGCTTTTGACGCAGCTTGTCCGTCACGCTATCCAATTGATCCAATTGCTGATATAGCGCGGTTAACGAGCCGGCGTTGTTGATAAGCTGGGCGGCGGTTTTCGGGCCGATGCCCGCTACGCCAGGAACCTTGCTGCCGCTGATGCCGGCCAAACCCCAATAGTCAATTAACTGTCCCGGCTGGACGCCAAAAGTTTGGATCACGAACGGCAAATCCAGCCAGCGTTTCTGGAAATAATCTCTGATCTGGATGGCGGGCGACAGCAGCTGGCAATAGCCTTTATCGGTGGAGACCAGCGTCACGCGGTGACCGGCGGACGCCACTTTGTGCGCCAGCGTGGCCGCGATATCATCCGCTTCGTAACCCGGCGTCTGCCAGCTCGGCACCCCAAGCTGTGCAAAAGCCTGTTTAATCACCGGCAGCAGGGCATGCAGGTCCTCCGGCATTGGCGTGCGGCCGCTTTTATAGGCGGGGAGGCGCTGGTGTCGCCAGCTCTCATGGCGCTCGTCGTCATCAAACACCGCCACGCAGTGGGAGGGATCGCTGTGCATTATCAACTGACGTAGCGCGTTGCCACAGGCGGCTGCGCAGGATGCGCCCTGCACCGCGTGGATACGGCGAATCAAATTTAGCGCATCAACAATCAATAAATGAGCAGCCATGAATACCATCCTGATAATAAGGTCGCGCGGTGGTCATGCATTACAGGCAAATTTCGTAGCAGGGTATATAAGCGCTGCCGGGTAGTTTCATGCGATGCTGCGCGACAAAGCCCTGTAGCAATACGTCCATGCGTCGCATGATCTCCGGATCGCCGCGCAGCTTATAAGGGCCAAACTGCTCAATCAGCTGGATACCGTTTTCTTTGACATTACCGGAAACGATGCCGGAAAAGGCGCGGCGCAGCGCGGCGGCCAGCTGTTCCGCGGGCTGGTTGCGATGCAGGTTCAGGTTCGCCATATTTTCATGGGTCGGTTCAAACGGATGCTGTAAATCCGGGGCGATGCGCAATGACCAGTTAAAGCTGTAGGCATCACCGGTGTTGCGGCGATTTTCCTTTACCTCCGGCATGGATTTTTTCATGCGCCTGGCCACTTCCGCCGCGTCGTCGATAATGATGGAGTAATGGCGGCGCGCCTGTTCTCCGAGCGTGCTGACGATAAATTCATCCAGCACCCGGAAATAGTCGGCGCTGATGCCTGGACCGGTCAGTATCAGCGGCAATACCTGATCTTTATTTTCCGGGTTCATGAGAATGCCCAGGAGATACAGCAGCTCCTCGGCGGTGCCCGCGCCGCCCGGAAATATGATGATGCCATGGCCGATGCGGACAAACGCCTCGAGGCGCTTTTCAATATCCGGCATGATAATCAGTTCGTTGACCAGCGGGTTCGGCGGTTCGGCGGCGATAATCGACGGTTCGGTCATGCCGATGAACCGTCCTTCCTTATAGCGCTGTTGCGCGTGGCCGACCGCCGCGCCTTTCATTGGGGCTTCCATGGCGCCCGGTCCGCAGCCGGTGCAGATATTGAGCTCACGCAGGCCTAATTGGCTGCCCACCTTGCGTGCGTACTGATATTCGGTTTCATTAATCGAGTGGCCGCCCCAGCATACGATCATATTGGGCGCTTCGCTCACATGCAGGCCGCGCGCGTTGCGCATGATGGAAAACACCAGGTTGGTGATATGAACCGAATTTTCCAGATTAAGGCCCTGGTGATACCCGGCGGTGGCAATCTGTCCATTGACGAACAGGATATCGCGTAGCACCGCGAACAGGTTAGCCTGCAGCGATCGTATGATGCGGCCATCAACAAAGGCTTCCTCGGGAGGATTAACCAGCTCCAGCTTTACGCCGCGCTCGCGGCGCAACACGTTAATATCGAAATCCTGATAACGGGACAACAGCTCTTTGCTGCTGTCGGTCTGGCTTCCCGAGTTCAATACGGCCAATGAGCAGTTGCGAAACAGCCGGTAAAGATCGCTGCTGGCGGTGCGTTTGAGCATATCGACTTCGAGTTGCGATAATAAATCCATTGAGCCAAGGGGGCTGATATGCGTAATCAAAAATGACTCCTTGTTGTACAATGCCGCGCAAAATGACTGTTCCAACGCGAAACGTTGCCCTGGCGGCACGGGCTACCGCCAGGCAAACCGCCTGCGGTGTTGCTACGTCAACCTTAATATTGCTACCGTTCTTTTACTACCTGAAACCTTCCGCCCGCGTGTATCCTGCGCGCCGTCCCGCATTATTGGCGCGCAAGACGGTTTGATGACGGGACAAAATCCGTATTGCTGCGCCACGGATTGATGTCCAGGCCGCCGCGGCGAGTATAACGGGCATAAACCGATAACCGCGCCGGCCGGCAAAAGCGCATGAGATCGTTATAGATGCGTTCTACACACTGCTCGTGGAATTCGTCGTGATGGCGAAACGAGACCAGATAACGCAGTAGCGCTTCGCGATCGATGCGTGGACCGCTGTAGGCGATCTGGATCGAGCCCCAGTCCGGCTGATGGGTGATCAGGCAGTTGGATTTCAGCACATGGCTGACCAGGATTTCGCTCACGGGTGCCGGGTCCTTGATGGCATGCAGCAGCCAATCGGGATTGAACCTGTAATCATCGATGGCGATATCCTGTTCGTCGATACACAGGCCGGCAAAATCGCCGATGGAACGATTGGCCATTTCATTGAGCCGAAACAGTGCCACCTCAACTTCTCCCTCTGCGCAGCGGGAAAGGTCGCGGATCAGGGTTTCGCGTACCGTTGCCCAATCGGCAAACCGGGTTTGATTAAAGCTATTTAAATACAGTTTGAAACTTTTCGACTCGATCAGGTTAAGGCTGGTCGCATTCAGGCTGATTTCGCCCACCGCCACCTGCGGCAACCCCTTGTCATTGAGCCAGGAGAGTTCATAAAGCGTCCAGATGTCGGCGCCGTGAAAGGGCAGGCTATCGCCGGCGATCCCGAGCGGTTCGCGGTTTAGCGCGCGCGGCACCCCCTGCAGTAGCTCAGCGTCATAGTGGTCGCGGTAGGCGGTGGGTTTGCCCAGAGTCAATCGCCCCAGGGTCTGGTCATGATCATATGCGGGCATAATGGATTATCCTGGATTCTCCCTGTTACAATGCGCTTAGTGTAACGTAGAGAGCCGCAAGATGAGAGATATTATGGATGAACAAGTGTCACAAGCATTGCGGGTTTTTACCCAGAGATACATTGCGTATTGGCACATGCGCACCGGCCGCCCGCCCGCCAGCAAGGCGCTGTTGGGCGTCTCGTCGCCATGCGTGGTGGATGAGGATGATGAACAGGTGTACTGGTTACCGCGCCAACCTGAGGGGGAATTGACCTTGGCCGGGGTGGAGCGGGCGCTGGAGTTGCAACTGCAGCCGGCCGCATGGGCGTTTTACGGCAGTCAATTGGCCGGTGATATGTTAGCCAGCCTCGACGGGCGCCCGTTGGAGCTCTTACAGGTCTGGAGCGAACCGGATGGTATCCGGATCCAGGAAAATCTTATTGGCCATCTGCTAATGCAAAAGCGGCTTAAGCTTCCGCCGACCCTGTTCATCGCCACTACCGATTCCGAATTAAGCCTGGTTTCGCTGAGTAACCTGACCGGCGAGGTGATGCTCGAAGAGATCGGCCGCAAATCGCGCAGCATACTGGCGCCCTCCCTGTTGGACTTCCTCGACCGGCTTGAGCCACGCGTGTGATGATATGTCGAGTAGATGTGGTTATTTGTTTGTAAGAGATATCTCACAATTCATGTAAGACATTGCTCCTAATTAAACTTACGCATCAGCTAATAAACAAAATTAAACTAATTTAATCAATAAATTAATTAGCAGTATTAATTTTGTGATTAATAACATTCCGGCATAACACCCCAAGCTACCTTGTTTAAAGGGGTAGATTAGGCGATCTTATCATTCACTTTAGCGCGTAGTATCGCGTATCGCGTTTACGCGCAGACATACAGCAAACATGGACCAGGTTCGGGATGAACCCTAATAGGGATGGCATCATGATGAGGCCCGGACGATTCAGGACGATGACTGGGACACCTCCAGGGTGGAGAATGTGAGCGGGTCAGGGATTTACCAGCGGGGCGGGATCGCCCAAGGATATACGTTAGATAACGTAGGCGGCTTTCAAGGATGGGAATTGCCGACAGGGAGTGTTGCCAAGTTATCGTAAATATAACGCGCATTATGGATGATAGCAGGGAGCATAATGATAGCGGGATTGCTATAAACGAACCGGGGGTACTGTTTCGACAGTACCCCCTTTTCCTTGTGCGCGTCTAGCACCGGGCGGGGTTCAGTGCTATGCTTTGCCGTTTTGTTCACCAGGCGCTGCAGGCCTGTCGCTTGGAGCATAAGATGGATTTCCACCAACAGATTCGTCAACGATTGTTTGCTGTAGAGCAGGCGATGCGGGTTTTGTCGATTTGGCAGGCGCAACCGCCGGCCCGCGATGCTTTCGATAGCGTCGAACCCTTTTGTATTGATACCATGCGACCGGAGCAATGGCTGCAGTGGATATTGCTGCCGCGCATGCACGCCTTGCTGGACCAGCGGGCACCGCTGCCGCGGCGTTTCGTCATCGCGCCTTACTTTGAAGAAGCGCTGCCGCAGGCGACCGAGCTCTTGACGTTGCTTCAACAGCTCGACGCCGCGCTGAACATCGATCTTCCTCCCGAATCCCCACCCGCAGGCGCAAATTAACCAGCATGATTGAAATATGTTACCAAGACGAATATTTAGTAGCGGTCAATAAGCCGGCCGGCTGGCTGGTTCACCGCAGCTGGCTTGATCGCCGTGAAAAAATTGTGGTGATGCAGACGGTACGCGACATGCTGGGACAGCATGTCTTTACGGTGCATCGCTTGGATCGCCCCACGTCGGGTGTGCTGTTATTGGCGCTGTCCAGTGAAGTGGCCCACACCCTGTCAGGACAATTCGAGCAGCACCAGGTGAGTAAAACCTATCATGGAGTGGCGCGGGGATACTTGGAGGGAGACGGCACCGTCGATTATGCCTTGACGCCTGAGCTGGATAAAATAGCCGATAAATTTGCCCAGCCCGATAAAGCGCCGCAACCGGCGGTAAGCCATTATCGTGCGCTGGCGCGGGTGGAAATGCCGGTGGCCATTGGCCGCTATCCAACCTCGCGTTATACCCTGCTCGAGCTCTCGCCGGAAACCGGGCGCAAGCATCAGCTGCGCCGCCATATGTCCCATTTGCACCATCCCTTGATTGGTGATTCCACTCATGGCGATTTACGCCAGAACCGCGGTTTTGCCCGGACGTTTGAATGTCCGCGCCTGATGCTGCATGCCAGCTCACTGGCGTTGAATCACCCGGTGACCGGTAAGCCGTTAAAAATCAACGCCGGGTGGGATCAGACCTGGCAAAATCTCATGGTGCGGTTTGGCTGGGACGGTATTCTCCCTGATTTTGAAAGGGTTGAGTTTCCCGCCGCATCAGGTCAGGATATGGCATCTTCTACGCTTAACCAATGAAAGGGAGTCGGTCCAATGGCCAAAGTAGGTATTTTTGTCGGTACGGTATACGGTAACGCCTTAATGGTCGCCGAGGAGGCTGAAACCCTACTGGCCGAGGCGGGCCATGAGGTTAAAATATTTGACGAGGGTACGCTTGAGTCATGGCAATTCTACCGACATCATTACGCATTGGTTATCACCTCCACCACCGGCCAAGGTAATTTCCCGGACTCCATCGTCCCGCTGTTCCAGGCGATAAAGGATCAGGTGGGTTTTCAGCCGGAGCTGCATTATGGCCTGATAGCCTTGGGAGATAGCAGCTACGATAATTTTTGTGGCGCAGGACATACCTTTGACGCCTTGCTGCAGGAGCAGGGTGCGATGCGCGTCGGTGAATTATTAGAGATCGACGCACTACAGCATCCGGAACCGGAAACCCTAGCCATACCCTGGATAAAAAAGTGGGCGGAGTTGATTGCGTCCTAACCTGTCCGTAAGCCCCGGTGCGCTTGTGCCACGGGGCTTGACCGAGATAGGGACGTGTAACGTCAAACCTTGTTGCGGGTCAATTTTTCCAGGTCGGCTTCAATCTCGGCGATTTTATGAGAGACCACGCTGTCAAGATGACGCAGGTCCTCCAGTATTTTTTGTTTTAAATCCACCTCGGTTTGATCGCGAAGACAAAGCTGGTCCAGCTCATCGATGACATATCGCAGATTCGGGCTGATTTCATTTATTTCGCGATAGCCTTCAGCCACATTGTCGGATACGACGGTTTTGCGCTGACGCGGATATTTAAATTTCACGCTTTTGGCAAAAAACTCACCTTTATCCCGCCGAAAATAAATTTTCAGAATATCGTTGTTGGCTTCCTGACGCAGGCTATAACGGTCGATATCGTCCGGATGATTAACGCCAAGGCT
>JAATGH010000228.1 GCA_015654745.1 Enterobacterales bacterium | reverse complement strand
ATTCAGGTTATCGCTTCCGGCCCGGGCTTTCCCGACGGGGTCATCCATCAGGCGCTGCTGACGTCCATCTATGCCTCGCGCCAACAGCTTATCATGACCACGCCCTACCTGGTGCCCAGCGACGATCTGCTGCATGCTATCTGCACCGCCGCCCAGCGCGGCGTCGACGTCCATATCGTGGTACCGCGCCACAATGATTCATTGCTGGTGGGTTGGGCCAGCCGGGCATTTTTTGCCGAGCTACTGGAAGCAGGAGTCAATATTCATCAGTTCGAAGGTGGCCTGCTGCATACCAAGAGCGTGCTGGTGGACGGCCAGTTAAGCCTGGTCGGCACGGTGAACCTGGATATGCGCAGCCTGTGGTTGAATTTTGAAATTACGCTGGTTATTGACGATGATGATTTCGGCAGCGATCTGGCGCGGGTGCAGGAAGATTATATTGCCCGTTCGCAACGAATTGACCCGGTGACATGGGCTAAAAGGCCATATTGGCAGCGTATCGTCGAACGTTTATTCTATTTTTTCAGCCCGTTACTGTGAAATAGCCGCCGGTCATGATGTAATGACCGGCATAAGGCAGCGCGCGACGGTATTCGTCCGATCGCCGCCTTGGTGTTAATTACCGGTATGGGGATAACAGGACAAGTATTATGGAATTAGACAATCGCCTGACGGATGACGAAACGCTGGAACAAGCTTACGATATTTTCCTTGAGTTGGCCCCTGATAATCTCGATCAGGCGGACCTGCTGCTGTTTAACCTGCAATTTGAACAGCGCGGCGCGGCGGAGCTATTCGATCCCTCGGAAGAGTGGCATCAGCAGGTAGATTTCGACCTTGATCCGGATTTTTTCGCCGAAGTGGTTATTGGTCTGGCGGAAGAAGAAGGGTTGGCGGTAACCGATATTTTCGCGCGGATGTTACTTTGCCGGGATAAATCAGAAAAAATCTGCCATATCATCTGGAAAGAATAAGCGCACCCGCAGGTGCGCGACGAGTATGACGGGGATAGGGTTATTGGGCCAACTGACTAATATCCACCTTGATGCATGAGCAAGCATGCCGAAAGCTGCCCTGCAGTATCGGTCTGGTGACCGCACACTCTTCACTGGCCAAAGGACAGCGGGTACGGAACACACACCCGGACGGCGGGTTTATCGGCGAAGGCAGATCCCCTTCCAGCAGTTGGATCACCTTATTGCGCTCTTTATCCGGGTCCGGTATCGGCACCGCCGACATCAAGGCTTTTGTGTAGGGGTGCTGCGGATTGTGATAAACCTGATCATAAGTGCCCAGCTCCACCGCATGGCCTAGGTACATCACCAGCACGCGGTCGGAGATATGCTTCACCACCGCCAGATCATGGGCAATGAAAATCAGCGACAGGCCCATTTCCCGCTGCAACTGCTGCAGTAAATTGACCACCTGGGCCTGAATGGAAACGTCCAACGCGGAAACCGGCTCATCGCAGATGACTAATTTGGGTTCCAGGATCAGCGCGCGCGCAATACCGATGCGCTGGCACTGCCCACCGGAGAACTCGTGCGGGTAGCGGTTGATCAGATTGGGCAACAACCCTACCTTCAACATCATATTTCTGACTTTATCTTTCACCTGCTGGCGCGGCATTTTCGGATGATAGGTATGCAGCGGCTCGGCGATGATTTCGCCAATGGTCATACGCGGGTTTAGCGAAGCCAGGGGATCTTGAAAAATCATCTGGATATCATTACGCGTCGCCCGCCATTCGGCGCTGTTCATCCCCTGCACCTCTTTGCCCAACCAGGCGATACGCCCGCTGGTGGATTTAACCAGCCCGATAAGCGCCCGGGCAAAGGTTGATTTACCGCAACCGGATTCCCCTACGACACCCAGCGTTTCTCCTTCGTAGAGCCGCAGGGAAACCCCGTCAACCGCCTTTAGGCTCTTGGCCGGCTGCCAAAACCATTGTTTGTCGCCTTTCACCTCGAAATATACCTTCAGGTTTTCGACATCCAGCAGAACCTTTCTATTCTCGGCCATGGCGTTCATACCAACTCCTCCAGTGGCTTGTGGCATGCGCGCAGACGCTGGTCATCAAACTGCTTCAACGGCGGCATGGTGGAACAAATATCCATGGCATAAGGGCAGCGTGGCTGGAATGGGCACCCCTTCGGCAGACGCAGTAAATTGGGTGGATTGCCGGGTATGGTCACCATCATCGCCGACCCATCGGCGTCAAGACGGGGGACCGCGGCCAGCAGGCCGATGGAGTAAGGATTGCTGGGGCGATAAAAAATGTCCCGCGCCTTGCCATACTCCATGGTCCGTCCGGCATACATCACCAGAACGCGGTCGCAGATCCCGGCCACTACGCCCAGATCGTGGGTGATCATAATGATGGCAGTATTAAACTCACGCTTTAAATCATTGAGCAGCGTCATGATCTGGGCCTGCACGGTCACATCCAGCGCAGTGGTGGGTTCATCGGCAATCAGTAGTTTAGGTCGGCACATCAGTGCCATAGCGATCATTACCCGCTGACGCATCCCGCCTGAAAACTCGTGGGGATACATTCGCATCCGCTTACGGGACTCCGGCATTTTCACGGCGTCCAGCATATGTACCGATTGCTCAAACGCCTCATGCTTGCTGATATTCTTATGCAACATCAGCACTTCCATAAGCTGCTCTCCCACTCGCATATAGGGATTGAGCGACGTCATGGGATCTTGGAAAATCATGGAAATTTCAGACGCGCGCAGCTTGTTTAGCTCTTTTTCCGGCAAATTGAGAATGTTGCGGCCGTTGAACTTGGCCGAGCCTTCGATATGACCATTGCTGGCCAACAGCCCCATCAGGGCGAAGGCGGTTTGGGATTTTCCGGATCCGGACTCGCCTACGATGCCCAAGGTCTCACCGGCACGCAAGGTAAAGTCCAGATCGTTAACCGCGGTAACCTCGCCGTCGGACGTGGCGAACGAGACCCGCAGCCCCTTAACGTCCAGTAATGCCGGCGCTTGATCGCCGGTCAACTGGGTGGAACTGTCGATTATGCTCATAACGGCACTCCTTAGCGATCTTTCGGATCGAGGGCATCACGCAAGCCATCGCCGATAAAATTAAAACAAAACAACGTAACCACTAAAAAAAACGCGGGAAACATCAGCAGCCACGGGGAGACTTCCATCGAATTGGCGCCATCGCTGAGCAACGCTCCCCAGCTACTCAGCGGCTCTTGTGTACCCAGGCCGAGGAAACTCAGGAAGGATTCGAACAAAATCATGCTGGGCACTAATAACGAGGCGTAAACCACCACTACGCCCAGAACGTTCGGGACAATATGGCGCAGGATAATATTACGGGTGGCCACGCCGCTGACTACCGCCGCCTCGATAAATTCCTTGCGTTTTAAGCTCAGGGTTTGCCCACGCACGATACGCGCCATGTCCAGCCAGGACACCATGCCTATGGCGATAAATATCAGAAAAATATTCTGGCCGAAGAACGTGACCAGTAATATCACAAAGAACATGAACGGAAACGAGTTCAAAATCTCCAGTAAACGCATCATTACGGAGTCAATTTTGCCGCCGAGATAACCGGACATGGCGCCATACAGGGTGCCAAGCACTACCGCCACCAGCGCGGCGGCGACACCGACCATCAGCGAAATGCGGCCACCGATGGCCACTCGCACCAGTAGATCGCGCCCAGATGAATCAGTGCCGAAATAATGCGCGGACTCCAGGTCCGGCGCCACCGACATCATGGCAAAGTCCGTATCGAAGTAGCTAAACCGAGAAAGCGAGGGCGCCAGGGCGACAAACAGTACAATCAACACCAGGACCACAAGGCTGGTAAGGGCCGCCTTATTATGAATAAACCGCCTACGGGCATCTTGCCAGAGGCTACGCCCTTCTATTTCCAGTGTTTCGCTGAATTTCTCCAGAGCCTCGCTATTTTTGTTGCTTACCATCAT